>NZ_AUNC01000003.1:0-123189 GCF_000714555.1 Thalassospira permensis NBRC 106175
TACCGACAGACGGTCTTCGGGCGTATTGCCCCAACCTGTCCACCACCGACGGGCTACAATCCGATGCCGCCACTGCTCCCATTGCTGCCGCTTTCGGCAAATTCGGGGTCCTTTCCCCGACAAGACGCACCTCTCCCGTCATGACAAATAAGGGTGTTTGAAACCTGTTAGGACCGGCGCGGAACACCGCCATAATGGCTCCGCCATCCGCCGACGCATATCCTGCGGGCTGCCCCGCTACCCTGCCTCGATCCTTGCTGCTGCATCCTGATCCCCTCTTTGATCCGGCCCCAAACGCAAAAACCCGCAGAGCCTACAAGGCCTTGCGGGTTTCGGTCCGGGTGCATTTCTCCCGTTGACTTTACTTTTATGCCATAACTAAAAGAACAAATCAAGAACTTTTTCAGGAAATCTGAAAAAAGGGCGGATATGCGCATAAACCAAAGGCTCTTCGGGAGGATCTAAAGCGCCGTATGCATCCGGTATCCCGGTGCAAACACCAGCCGGGCCGAGGTAATGCCCTTTTCCCCCTCCCAGGTCGTGCGTTCGATCAGGAACAGCGGTTCATTCTTTTGGGTGCGCAGGATTTTGGCTTCGTTTTCGGATGCCAGCACAGCGGAAAATGAAATGTCGCCCTTGGTGTAGGGGGCATGAAGCACCAGCCATTCATTGGCACTGATTTTGGATAGATCAGCATCAACAATTTCCGGGGTGGCGGCGACCGAAACCCAGCGTTCTTCGAACATATAGGGCTTGCCATCGGCCAGATGCAGTGACGTGATATGCAGCATGTCGCTATCAGATGTGACGCCCAGATTGGCGCAGATTTCCGGCGGCGGGCTGCGGCGTTCGCTTAACAGCAGGCCATAGGTGTATTTCTGGCCGCGGCCCTCGATCTCCAGCCGTATGACAGGGATGTCAAGCCGCGCGCGTCGCACCGGATGGGTCGCGACTCGGGTTCCCGCCTTGCGGCGGCGATCAAGGAAGCCCTCGGCGGCAAGTTCGCGGAGCGCCCGGTTGACGGTCGCACGTGCGCAGCCCAGTTCCTCGGCCAGCTCGACTTCCTTGGGGATCTGGTCGCCGGGTTTCCATTCACGGGTGTGAATGCGGCGCAGGACCTCGTCATGGACCGATTGCCAGTTTGTCAGTTCCGTGGTGGTGCTCACACCGCTTCCTTGAGTTGTTCCATCACCTTGCGATACCGGCCCGTGATCGTATCGTGTGCGATATGGCGGCCTTCGGTCACGACATGGCGACCGGCCGACCAGACATCACGCACCATGCGATCATCTCCGGCAAAGACATATGTATCGAGGATCGTATCGCCTGTCCGACCAATAAGGTCAACTGCCGTGCCATCAAGCGCCATCAGATCGGCCAGCGCACCAACCTCGATCCGGCCGGCATCGCGGCCTGCCGCCTGTGCGCCGCCTTTGGCAACCGCATCGAACAACCGGCGGGCGGTGGATTTTTCCGGGGTGGCAAGGGCGGCACGCGATTTATCGCGCAGACGCTGGCTGTATTCCAGCGTGCGGAGTTCTTCGGAAAGTGAAATGCGAATGTTGGAATCCGATCCGACACCGATATTTCCACCCGCATTCAGATAGCGCACACCATCAAAGATACCATCGCCAAGGCTGCTTTCGGTGATCGGGCAAAGCCCGGCAACAGCCCCGGTTCTGGCAAGGCCAAGCGTTTCGTGTTCCTGCATTTGCGTGCAATGGATCAGGCACCAGTTTTCATCGACATCGGCATGTTCAAGCAGCCATTCGACCGGGCGCTTGCCCCAGGATGCCGCGACTTCCTCGACCTCGGCGACCTGTTCGGCCAGATGCATGTGAACCGGACCGTCCTTTGACAGCCGCGTGGTGGCAATCAGGTCCTCGCGACCAACGGCGCGCAGCGAATGCGGGGCAACGCCCATGCGTGTGTCGGACGGCAGGGATTTCAACGCCCTTTCGCTTTCCTCATACAATTTGGCAAAGCGTTCCGGATCATTGCCAAACCGGATTTGCCCCGCGCCCAGCGGGCGTTTGTCGCAACCGCCGAACTGGTAATGCACGGGCAGAAGCGTCAGGCCGATACCGGTGATGTTTGCCGCCGCCGCAATGCGTTCGGCCATCTCGGCGATATTGTCATAGGGAACGCCGCCCGGTTGATGGTGCAGGTAATGGAACTCGGTATTGTTGGCGTATCCGGCTTCGAGCATTTCCATTTGCACAAAGGCCGCAATGTCCTGCACGTGATCCGGGGTGAGCTGATCCAGGAAGCGGAACATCAATTGTCGCCATGTCCAGAAGGTATCACGGGGATCGGGGCCGCGTTTTTCGGTCAGTCCGGCCATCGAACGCTGAAACGCGTGGCTGTGCAGGTTCGATATCGCGGGCAGAAGCGTACCAACGCGGTTTCCGGTGGCAGGGGAATCGGCCTGAACCTTTGTGATTCTGCCGCTTTCATCGATCTCGATCAGGACGCTGTTTTCCCAGCCTTTGGTGGTAAGTGCCTGATTTGCCCAGAGAACCGTCATTGCTTCTACCCGTCTTGACAGTGATATTATGTACGTACATATTATATTTAATAACAGACTTATCAAGGGTGAGCTTTACATGCTTTTGGGGAATGCGAAAATTGTCGCGATCGATAAAGCGCCGGGCGAAAATCAATTATCATATTGTATGATTGATAAGGGCGCGGTCGCGATTGAAGGCGAAAAGATCGTCTGGGTCGGCGATGCCGATGCGATCCCCGAAGACTATAAAGACAGCAAAAAATTCCCCTATCGCGATCTTGAAGGCCGTCTGATCACCCCGGCCCTGATCGATTGCCATACCCATGTCGTGCATGGCGGCAATCGCGCGGTTGAGTTCGAAATGCGCCTGCAAGGGGCAAGTTACGAGGAAATCGCCCGTGCGGGCGGTGGTATTGTCTCAACCGTAAGCGCAACCCGCGCCGCCAGTGTCGATGAATTGCTGGCAAGTGCCTTGCCCCGGGTCGATGCGCTGCTGGCCGAGGGTGTTTGCGTGATCGAGGTCAAATCCGGTTACGGCTTGGACCGCGAGACCGAACTGAACATGCTGCGCGCAGCCCGCGCGATTGAAAAACATCGTTCGGTCCGGATTAAAACGACCTTCCTTGGTGCCCACGCTACCCCGGCTGAATTCAAGGGTGAACCGGATCGTTATATAGACGAGGTCTGCATCCCGACATTGCGCGCCGCCCATGCCGAAGGGCTGGTCGATGCGGTTGACGGTTTCTGCGAAGGCATCGCTTTTGACACGGCACAGATTGCCCGTGTGTTCGATGTTGCCCGCGCGCTTGGCATCCCGGTCAAACTGCATGCCGAACAGCTTTCAAATATCGGCGGCACCAAACTGGCCGCGAGCTATGGCGCATTGTCGGTCGATCATGTCGAATATGCTAACGAAGAAGACGCGATGGCGATGGCCAAATCCGGCTCGGTCGCGGTCCTGTTGCCCGGCGCATTTTATACCCTGCATGAAAAACAGTTGCCCCCCGTTGCCGCCTTCCGGAAACATGGCGTGCCAATGGCGGTTGCAACCGATTGCAATCCTGGGACATCGCCGCTGATGTCGATTCTGCTCGCGATGAATATGTCCTGCACATTATTCCGCCTGCCCCCCGAAGAAGCCTTGGTCGGTGCAACGGCCCATGCCGCCCGTGCACTGGGACTGTCCGATACCGGGCAGGTCAGGGCAGGGATGCGGGCTGATCTGGCGATCTGGAATGTGTCGCACCCGGCAGAACTTTCATATCGCATCGGGTTCAACCCGCTGTTCGAACGTATTTTCGGTGGGGTTCCGGTCGCGCGCTAAGCGTATCGGAGCCCTGCCCACGCGCCCCGAAACCTGTATTCGACAAGGATGCAAAATGACTGTCACCCTGATCCCCGCGTCTGTGAAACTGGCCGATCTTGAACATATCTGGCGCAGTCAGGCCGCCGTGAAGCTGGACCCGTCGGCCAAGGCCGGGGTCGAGGCTGCACATGCCATGGTCCGTGCTGCCGCCGACGGCAGCGATGCGGTTTACGGGGTCAATACCGGTTTTGGCAAACTGGCATCGGTCAAGATTGCCGCCAAGGATACCGAAACCCTGCAACGCAACCTGATCCTGAGCCATTGTTGCGGGGTGGGGGATGCGCTTGATATCGCGACCACGCGTTTGATGATGGCGTTGAAATTGCTGTCGCTGGGGCGGGGGGCATCGGGGGTGCGCTGGGACATTATCGATCTGATCGAGGGGATGCTGGAACATGGTGTAACCCCGGTCGTCCCGTCACAGGGCTCGGTCGGGGCGTCGGGCGATCTGGCGCCGCTGGCCCATATGACGGCGGTTATGATCGGTGCCGGCGAAGCGGTCTATCGCGGCGAAACCATGGCCGGTGCGGATGCCCTGAAAAAGGCAGGTTTGACGCCCGTGGTCCTTGGCCCGAAAGAGGGGCTTGCCCTGATTAACGGCACACAGTTTTCAACCGCCTGTGCGCTAGTCGGGCTGTTTTCGGGGTGGCGCAACGCGGCCAGTTCGATTGTCACTGCCTCGCTTTCGACCGATGCGATCATGGGATCGACAGCCCCACTGGTTGATGAAATCCATACGCTGCGCGGTCATCCGGGGCAGATCAATGTCGCGCGGTCGATGCGCGCATTGATGGACGGATCAGAAATCCGCGAAAGCCATCGCGAAGGCGATACCCGCGTTCAGGACCCCTATTGCATCCGCTGCCAGCCGCAGGTGACCGGGGCAGCCATGGATTTGCTGCGCTTCGCCGGGCAGACGCTGGAGATCGAGGCCAATGCGGTCACCGATAATCCGCTGGTTCTCAAAGAAGATGGCCGGATTGTTTCGGGCGGGAATTTCCATGCCGAACCGGTGGCCTTTGCCGCCGATCAGATTGCCCTTGCTGTTGCCGAGATCGGGGCGATTGCCCAGCGCCGCGTGGCGTTGATGGTTGATCCGACACTTTCACATGACCTGCCGCCGTTCCTGACCCCCGATCCGGGTTTGAATTCTGGTTTGATGATTGCCGAGGTCACGACAGCAGCCCTCATGAGCGAGAACAAGCATCTTGCCAATCCGTGCTCGACCGACAGCACGCCCACCAGTGCCAATCAGGAAGATCATGTATCGATGGCCGCCCACGGTGCCCGTCGACTGGCCCGGATGAATGCCAACCTTTCTTATATTCTGGGGGTTGAGCTGATCTGTGCGGCACAGGGCGTTGAATTCCGCAGTCCGCTGAAAACCAGTGCCGGTTTGCAGGATGTTCTGGCGATGGTCCGCAAAGACATTCCAAGCGTCGAGCAGGACCGATACATGGCACCTGATCTGGCGAAGGCGGCGGAGCTGGTCACCAACGGCAGCCTTGTTTCGGCGGCGAAACTTTCGGGTTTTGTGGTGGGGGGCAACGCATGACCAAGAGCAATCCGGTTGAAGTCAGGCACGGCGATGGTCCCATCGTTCTGGGATTGCCCCATACGGGGACCTATGTTCCAGACGACATTGCCGCAAAACTGAATGATCGCGGGCGCGAACTTGCCGATACGGATTGGCATATCCATACGCTTTATGACGGGCTTCTCGATAATGTCACGACGGTTCGGGCAACGTTCCATCGTTACGTGATCGATGCCAATCGCGACCCGGCAGGGATAAGTTTATATCCCGGCCAGAACACCACGACCTTGGTGCCGCTGACTGATTTTGATGGTGAAAACATCTGGGATCAGGCACCTGACGAGGATGATATCGCATTTCGCGCCCATCATTTTCACAGCGCCTATCATCAGGCATTGGCAGGCGAGCTTGACCGGGTGCGCGAAAAGCACGGGGTTGCGATCCTCTATGATTGCCATTCGATCCGGTCGCACATCCCGTTCCTGTTTGACGGAAAGCTTCCCGATTTCAATATCGGCAGCAATCTGGGTACGACCTGCGATCTGCTGATCGAGGCGGCAACGCGCGATATCTGTGGGGCGGCGAAGGATTACACCAGCATCGTTAATGGCCGTTTCAAAGGCGGCTGGACCACGCGCCATTACGGTCGCCCCGATATCAATCAGCACGCCATCCAGATGGAACTGGCGCAATCGACCTATCTTCAGGCCGAGGCAGCACCCTGGGCCTATGACGAAAGCCGTGCCGCAAAACTGCGCACGCATCTGACTTCCATTCTTGAAAAATTGGCCGAACTGGCCCCGACGTTAAGAGGCAAATCATGAGCAACAATCCGCGGCATAACCAGCGCGACGTCTATCCGGCAACCGGTACGGAAATCACCGCCAAAAGCTGGCTGACCGAAGCACCGATGCGCATGTTGATGAATAACCTGCATCCCGATGTGGCCGAAAACCCGCATGAGCTGGTGGTTTATGGTGGCATTGGCCGGGCGGCACGTACCTGGAAGGATTTTGACCAGATCGTTGCCAGTCTGAAGGAACTGGAAGATGACCAGACTCTTTTGGTGCAGTCGGGTAAGCCGGTGGGCGTGTTTCGCACCCACAAGGACGCGCCGCGTGTTTTGATTGCGAACTCCAACCTTGTGCCGCATTGGGCCAACTGGGATCATTTCAACGAACTCGATAAAAAAGGTCTGGCGATGTATGGCCAGATGACGGCGGGGTCGTGGATTTATATCGGATCACAGGGCATCGTTCAGGGCACCTATGAAACCTTTGTCGAGGCCGGGCGTCAGCACTATGGCGGCAGCCTTAAGGGCAAATGGATCCTGACAGGTGGTCTTGGCGGGATGGGCGGTGCACAGCCATTGGCCGCGGTTATGGCCGGTGCGTGCTGTCTGGCCGTGGAATGCGATGAAACGCGGGCCGATTTCCGTCTTCGTACCCGTTATGTCGATGAAAAAACCCATTCGTTGGACGAAGCATTGGCGATGATTGATCGCTGGACCAAGGCGGGCGAGGCGAAGTCGGTTGCCCTGATCGGCAATGCTGCCGACGTGTTCCCGGAACTGGTCAAACGCGATGTTCGCCCCGATATCGTGACTGATCAGACATCGGCCCACGACCCGGTGCATGGTTACCTGCCGCAGGGTTGGTCTGTCGCGGAATGGCGTGAAAAGCAGGAATCTGATCCGAAAGCCGTGGCAAAGGCTGCGCGTGCATCGATGCGTGTTCAGGTCGAGGCGATGGTTGCCTTCCACGATGCCGGTATCCCGACGGTCGATTACGGCAACAATATCCGTCAGATGGCCCTCGAAGAAGGGTTTGAAAATGCCTTTGCGTTTCCGGGCTTTGTTCCGGCCTATATCCGGCCACTGTTCTGCAAGGGGATCGGACCGTTCCGCTGGGCGGCACTTTCGGGCGATCCCGAGGATATCTACAAGACGGATCAGAAGGTTAAGGAACTGATCCCGGATGACAAACACCTGCATAACTGGCTGGATATGGCGCGTGAACGCATTGCGTTCCAGGGCTTGCCGGCACGTATTTGCTGGGTCGGTCTGGGGCAGCGGCACCGTTTGGGGCTGGCATTTAACGAGATGGTCAAAAACGGCGAATTGAAAGCCCCGGTGGTGATCGGTCGCGACCATCTCGACAGTGGTTCGGTCGCAAGCCCGAACCGCGAAACCGAGGCGATGAAAGATGGTTCGGATGCGGTCAGTGACTGGCCGTTGCTTAATGCGCTGCTGAACACGGCATCGGGGGCAACTTGGGTTTCGTTGCATCACGGCGGCGGTGTCGGAATGGGCTTTTCGCAGCATTCCGGCATGGTGATTTGTTGTGACGGCACGGAAGATGCCGCACGCAGGGTCGAACGCGTCCTTTGGAATGATCCGGCAACCGGTGTGATGCGTCATGCCGATGCGGGATATGAAATCGCACTGGATTGCGCACGAGAACACGGGCTTAATCTTCCCGGGATTCTCGGCAAGTAATCTGACAAAAGAAGGGCCGGGGGCAAATGCTCCCGACCAATCAGGGTTCTTCATCAAGGAGGCTATATAAAATGAAAAGACGTGAATTTCTGACTGCCAGTGTCGCGGGTGCCGGGGCTGCCGCCATGGCGGCAACCTTTGCAACGCCAGCCATTGCACAGGATAAACGCCAGTGGAACATGGTAACCGCATGGCCCAAAAACCTGCCTGGGCCAGGCGTTGCCGCACAGAAACTGGCTGATCGCATCACGACCCTTTCGGGTGGCCGGATCGAGGTCAAGTTGCATGCTGCCGGTGAACTGGTACCGGGCAACGGCGTGTTTGACGCGGTTGCCGAAGGGACTGCGGACATTTATCACGCGGTTCCGGCTTATTGGGGATCAAAATCCAAGGGCATTCTTCTTTTCGGGTCGCAGCCGTTCGGCCTGCGTGCAGACGAACAGGTCGGTTGGTTGACCCATGGTGGCGGTCAGGAACTTTATGACGAGATTTATGGCCAGTTTGGCCTGAAACCGTTCTTGTGCGGGAATTCTGGCCCGCAGTGGGCTGGCTGGTTCCGCAATGAAATCAAATCGGCCGAAGACCTTAAGGGGCTTAAATTCCGTACCACCGGCCTTGCCTCGGAAATGTGTGCCAAGCTTGGCATGGCGGTTCAGGCCATGGGCGGGCGTGACATGTTCCAGGCATTGCAGTCCGGTGCGCTTGATGCAGGCGAGTTCATCGGTCCGTGGTCCGATAGTGCGCTTGGCTTCTATCAGGTTGCCAAGAACTATTACTGGCCCGGTGTGGGCGAGCCGTCCTCGGCCGAGGAATGCGCGGTAAATGCCAAGGCATATGCCGACCTTCCCGACGACCTTAAGGCCGTGGTCAAATTTGCCTGTGACAGCCTTTATAACGAGGTCTGGACCGAGTACGAGACCAAGCATGCGATGGCCCTGAAACAGCTTGTTGCCGAGCAGGAAGTGCAGGTGCGCATGTTGCCCGATGATGTGATCGAAGCAATGGGCAAGGCAGCAGCCGAAGTGATTGGCGAGCTTCGCGAAAGTGACGATGCACTGACACGCAAAACGACTGAGAGCTTTGTTGCCTATCGTGATCTTATTGGCGGCTACATGACCTATGCCGATAACGGTCAGATGAATGCGCGCGCCAAGGTCCTTGGCTTCTGATAGAACTGAAGACCGGCGCGGGTTTGCTCGCGCCGGTCTTGTTGTTTCGCGGGGGATTTCATGCAACGCCTTGCTGATGCGCTGGATCAGGTGAACCAGTGGACCGGAATGACCGTGCGGTGGTTTGCACTTCTGATGGTTCTTTTGCAGTTTGCCGTGGTTTTGCTGCGCTATGTTTTCGGGTTCAGTTCGATCGCGTTGAATGAAAGCGTGCTTTACCTGCATTCCGGGCTTTTCATGCTGGGCGCGGGTTATACGCTTTTGGTTGATCGACATGTGCGGGTCGATATTTTCTATGCTGCGGCACACGAAACGACCAAGGCCAGAATTGATGCCTTTGGCTATGTCGTGCTTGCGATCCCGTCGATGGCGACATTGCTGTATTGGTCATGGCCGTCGGTGGTTAATTCCGTTTCGATGCTGGAAGGCGCGATCTCGGTGGGGGGGATTCCGGCCGTCTGGTTGCTTAAATCCCTGATTCCGGCCTTTTGTATTCTTTTGATTATTCAGTCGGTTGCCTGTCTTCTGCGGCAAATTATCATTTTGCGGGGGCGTACCGCCTGATGGAATACCTTGATTTATTGATGTTTGCGGCCCTGATGGGCTGCATTTTGCTTGGTTTCCCGGTGTCGTTTTCCATCGCTGGTGTGGCGGTGATTTTTGCCTTTATCGGTTGGGCAACGGACGCGATGAATATTGCGTTGATGGGTGCCCTTGGCCAGCGGGTGTTTGGTGTTCTGACCAATGACGTGCTGATTGCCATTCCGCTTTTCGTCCTCATGGGGGTGGTGCTGGAAAGATCGCGCATTGCCGAAGACTTGCTTCATACCATGGGCCGGGTGTTTGGCCAGTTGCGCGGTGGTCTTGGCATTTCGGTCGTGCTGGTCGGGGCGTTGCTGGCGGCATCGACGGGGATTGTTGGTGCAACCGTGATTGCCATGGGCATGATTGCCCTGCCGACCATGTTGCGTACTGGCTATAACCCGAAAATGGCATCGGGGCTTGTGTGCACGGCGGGGACGCTGGGGCAGATCATTCCGCCGTCTACGCTTTTGATTATCCTGTCTGATGTGATGTCGTCGGCCTATCAGCAGGCACAGTACGAACAGGGCAAGTTCACCATCGAAACCATTTCGGTCGGGCAGATTTTTGCAGGGGCCCTCATCCCCGGTCTGACGCTGGTGGTGATTTATATTGCCTATATCCTGTTGCGTGGTTTTTTCCGGCCAAATGATATGCCGCCGGTCAAAAGTGACGATGGCCGCCCGGATATGGGCGAGGTAATCCGGGCTATCCTGCCGCCGGTTTTGCTGATCATTGCGGTTTTGGGCGCGATCCTTGGTGGTGTCGCCACCCCGACAGAGGCCGCATCGGTCGGCGCGATTGGCGCGATCCTGATGGCCGGTGTACGGCAGGGAGCAAACCGGAAGCTAGTCCTGTCGGGGACTGCGGCCCTTCTGATCCTTGCTGTTATGGCCGGGATTGCCCCGGTCCGGTTTCAGCGAAATGATCTGACCGGGTTTGATTATGTTCTGGGCGCGGGATATGTCGTTCTGGCGATTGCCGGCATTGCCGCGATTGCCGCGTGCCTGAGACAGGCATGGAAGGCCGACGTTCTGAAATCCGCACTGACATCGACGATGACCGTTACGGCGATGATCTTTGCCACCATCCTGACCGCCAGCATGTTTTCGCTGGTATTTATCGGGTTGGGCGGCGAAGACCATGTGGCGGAAATCCTTGAATCCATGCCCGGTGGCCCGATGGGGGCGCTGTTCTTCTGCATGGCGGTGATTTTCGTTCTGGGCTTCTTCCTTGATTTCGTTGAAATCACGGTGATCCTGCTGCCGCTGATAGCCCCCGGACTGATTATGATGGGCCATGATCCGGTATGGCTGGCGATCCTGATTGCGATCAATCTGCAGACATCGTTCCTGACCCCGCCATTCGGGTTTTCGCTGTTTTATCTGCGCAGTGCCGCGCCTCCGGAAATCACCACCGGACAGATTTATGCCGGTGTGGTGCCGTTCATAGCACTTCAGGTGTTTGGCATTTTCGTAATCTGGTTGTGGCCGTCTTTGGCGCAATGGTTGCCAAGCGTGGTTTTCTGAGCATCTACTCAAAAGCGCCTCGTGATCTTGTCCGAGGCATTTTTGTCGCCTAAAGCGGTAGGGCCCAGTCCTGCCGGACGGTACGGACCACCAGTTTGGAGGTATAGGTCTGGATCGGGATATCGGCGTAGGTTTCAAGGAAGTGATAGATGTAATCGGTATATTCCGTCGCATCGCGGAATTTGGCGATCATCACAAAATCAAAATCACCGGCGATCAGATAGCAATGCTGGATTTCAGGCCGGTTTTTGAGGATCTGCTGCATGCGTTGATCGATATCGGCGCTATCTTTTTCAAGCTTTATCAGAAACATGGCAGTGACCTGAAAGCCGAGTTTCTTTTCATCAAGGATTGCGCAGCGCGCGCGAATGACCCCGTCGCTTTCGAGTTTCTTGATCCGTCGATAACAGCTTGTCGGGGATAGCCCGACGCTGTCGCTAAGCGATTCCAGACTTTGCGTACAGTCTTTCTGGAGCTTCGCCAAAATCTTCAGATCAATCGCATCTGCCATAAATCCTGCAATAGCCCCCTGAAATTGCAAAAACCCCATCACTATTCGCCCAACTTTGCAAAATTTCTCCGTACGGAAGGGCTAAACTTAACACTACCTAAAGTGGAGAAAACTTCAATAAAACTCATGGGGTTATTCGGGGAAGGCGATGATTGTAGCGAAACCGACATGGAATTCTGACGTTAAAAACCTGTTTATCGCGCCTTATTGGATTGCGCCTAATGAGCGAGATGCAGTGGCGCGGGGCTGGATCGGGTGCATGCGCGGTTATTTCATCGATCTGGATCAGGTGGATTCGGTCAAGGAATGGTCGGTGACGATTTATAATCATCTGGCATCGCGTAGCATGCCATTGACCACCGATCAGACTCAATTCTGGCCGATTGATGCGCTGGAAACCTTTCGGCTTTGGGTTAATCAGGGGTGGCGGGTTGATCAAACGTCCCCCTTCGATCCGGCCGACCGCATACCGCCGCCGGATTTGCCGCAAAAGGTCAAACGTATCCGGGCCGATATCCGGTCGTTAAGTCAGGACGAGCTTGATGCCTATCGTGCCAAGCTTGACGATATCATGCAGATTGGCAATCCGGACCGCGGCGCACCGTGGCAGATATTTGCCTATATCCACACCAACTGGTGCCTGCATTATCAGGAAGCCTTTGCGCTTTGGCATCGGGCGTATCTTCTGTATCTGGAAGAACTGATCGATTTTGCGATCCCCTATTGGGACTGGATGGCACAAGATGCCAGTGTCGATGGTAGCCCCGAAGCAGGCTTGCCCCAAGCGTTTCTGGACGAGGCATATATCCATCCCGGCACCGGCAAGAAGCGCCCCAACCCGTTACGTTATGCTGCGGCCAAGGATGGCAATTCCAAACTGTGTGCGATCGGCAAGATGAGCGGACCGGACTGCAAATACGTCCAGCGTAATCCGTTATTTTACACGTCCGGTGATACCGACAGGGCGGAACGCACCAGGTTTTATGCGATGGCGCGGATTTTCCAGCAGCAGGTCGTTGATGCGCTGGAATTCGAAACTTTCAGCACGCCGCAGGGAGTCCCCGGTTACCCGTGGGCCAATATCCCGGCGTTTCACCCGCCGCAGCCCGATAATCTGTATCCTTATCGCGATGTCAATTTTGACGGTCTTTATGAACAGCCCCACGACAATTATCACGGCTGGCTGGGGCCGGATATGGGCGACAATGCCTATACCGCGTTTGATCCGCTGTTCCTGTCCTATCACGCCAATATCGACCGGATGCTTGAAGTCTGGATCCGCAATCATCCCGGCGCGCAATTCACCACCCAGACACCGCTTCAACCGTTTTTGGGCGCAGGTGCGACGGATGTAAGTTATTCCAGCGCAGACCATTGGCGCTATACTTCAATCGGTGAAATGGCTCAGGATAGCCGTCGTATCGGGTATGACTATAGCGAACCTGTTGCCAAGCAGTTCACAGGTGACGCGGCGCGCAAGAAATCCCCGACGGCAGTAAAGGCGAAGCCATCCATACCGGGAAAGGTGGTAAAAGAGGCCGGTGTTTCCGCCGATCCGTTTGTCGCAACACGTGCCGAAGCCAAGATCATGGACGATGGTCCATGGGTGGTCTTTGACGATGTTCGTTGTACCCATGACAGTTATCTGATCGATGTTTTCATCAATCAGGCCGACGCGACCCCGAACGACGCAACAAGCTGCAACATGCATTATGTCGGCCGGTTCAGCCGGATCGGCATGGGGCTCGTCGATGATAAAGGACGTTGTGTGACACAGGGTGTGTCACGTGTTCTGAATGCCGGGCCGACCATCTATTCGCTTGATCTTCGCCCCGAAGACAAACCGCAAATTTCCCTTGTTGTGACCCACCTCGATACCGGCCGTGTTGTGACGGCTGACGAGTACAAAGCGCTACCCGGCTTTATTCCCCAGCTGGTTTGGGGGGATCCGCGCCAACCGATTATTGGACAGATGGCACCGCGCGGCTGCTGTTCGCTTCATTGATCATAACCGTGACCCAGGAGACCGAAAATGAGCACACCCTTTGCCAGATTTACGTCGCCCGCCCATCAGGCACCCAAGGATTACAAAAAGCTTGGTATGGAAAACGAACTGTCGGCTTTTGAAACCGATTGGAACAATAATGTTGCCGATTGGACCGAGATGGCGATCATTGGTGATCCGTGGTCGAACCTGAATGATGCACCACGGGCGGATTACTATAACCCGCTGACCGAGGGATTTGGTGAAGCCGGTGACGCAGTCATCAGTTGGACCCCGTTCCCGAACCGCTTGATCGCCTTTCTGACCCCACCCGAGGCATCCAAAAACCCGCAACTGCATCGACCATTGACCATGGATGAGGTCATGAGCCTTGCCGATAGTGGCGAGATCACCGTCGATGGCACGCTTTACAAGCTCTATGATCCGAGCGGTTCGGCTCCGATCCTGAAAATCCCGGCCAAACGGTGTCCGGAGATCGACTGGACCGGGGAATACGTTGATTTCTCGCCATCCGGCCCACGTGGCTGGCTTGATGAATATTGTGAATGGTCGATTACCTATGATGCGTCGGGCAGCAAGATGCAAAGCGTCATGTTTACCTGCGAAAACCCGGCCTATTACCTGACGATGTGGCGGATCAATCCCGAGGCGGTCCTTGGCCTTTATCAGATGTATGTTGATCCGGCGGTCAAGCTTGAAGACCTTTATTTGCGTTACACGGTTGATCAGCCGACCGGTAAAAAAGGCGATCCTGTCATGGATCCGACCACCGGACGTCCGGCCTATGACGTGACCAACAAGTGGAACCGCGGCACGGTGCGGGTTCCCGGCCAGTCGGGCGGGGCGCTGCATCTGACGTCAGGCCCCAATACGCTGAGTGCTGAAATTTACCTTGCCGCGGCGGCAACCATTCAGCGTCCGGATTTAAGCAGCCGCGATCCGCAAAGCCTGATTTGTTGTGCGCAATACGGTCAGAACTATCGTAATTCCGATCCGCATATCGGTTTCATCGCCAACCGGGCTGCGGCACGTTACCGTATTTCACTGACCGATCCGGTCGGGCTTTATATCCAGCAGCCCCAGAACCTTTCGAACTGGAAGGGGCCGAATGGCGAGGATATCAGCCAGTATTGGAAAATCACCCGTGGCACGGCGGGAACCGGTCCGAACAATTCGGACCAGATACTGCATGCGGTGTTTGATATTCCGCCAAGTGCCGGTTTCACGATCAATGACTGCACGATCAATGGTCAGAAGATTGCTCATATTGGCGATATCGCCAACCAGATGAAAATTGCCCTTTCGGCAACGCAGATGACTCCGAACCAACCGTTGCAGTCACCGATGAAATGCGTTTCAAGCCGCAGCAGCGGCAGTATGCAGCCCTGGCCGGTTCAGTTCGTGCCGATTGATCTGTTTTATGGGGAATCTCCGACCGATCTTCCGGCATTGATGGTACCGGGAACGGTGAATAGCTTTGTTCTGATCGTGCAGGGAGCGGATAAAAACACCACGATCGACAACGCGCGGATTGAGTTTTCCAACCCCGGGATCAAGGCCAAAGTGACCAAGTTCCTGCCAGATGCATCGGCGATTCCGGGCCAGACCGACGGTGGCGGTACGCAGGGCTTCATTATGGATGTTGCTGTATCGTCATCGGCAAAGCCGGGATCCGTCAGTCTCCGGGTTCTGAACCCGAATGAACCGGCCAATCCATCGGATGCTGATCATCCGTGGGAAAGTGGTTTGGCGGTTATTCCCAGTCATTAACAGGGGCGGGGGGACGCATCCGGGGTGGGGTCAAGGTTGTGATCTGCCCCGGATGCTGTTTGCGACAGAGGGAGTCGTTATGATGAACCGATTACATTTGGGGGCAGGCTGTGTGATTGCGGGGTTTTGTATCCTGGCGATTGCGGGACTTCTTTGGGTGATTGATGTTCCGGCTGGCAGGGCGGATGAAATCAATATCAGCCGGGTGACGGAAATAGCCCAATCGGCACAGCAATGCCCGGATCAACTGGTTTTCGATCCGACAAGCGGGTCGTTCATGACCAGTGACAATCTGTTCCTGCCAACCCAGCAGGGTAACAATTGTTATGCGTGGCAAATGTTCATCGCGATGAACTGGCCGGTCAGCAGTTCATGGCCGGGAACACCATCGGCCGCAGGTGAGCCAGATCAAAACGTTTCGGTGGAAAATTGGGGGGTACCGGAAAATCCGACCTCACCCTTAACCAGCGTACCGGTCTGGGGCAGTTTCAAGGATGCGCAGGCGATCTTCCTGCCTGATGCGGCCAAGCCGACCGATTGGGGCGTGCCGCAAGCCGTGCCGTCGGGATGTAAAAGTGACAAGATGTTGCTGGGTTATCCGGCTGGTTCGGCAAAGATTTTAACAACGCTTTCAAAAAATGCGGTCAATACTGCCCATCGGTTCCATCTTTCAAGTGGTACGCGTGATACCCAGTCCGACGAGATCATGGAAGCCACCGGCGGATGGTTGACAGATCAGAACGGCAATCTGGTGTTTTTCGAACGAAAGGTCGGCAAGGCCGAGTTCGATTACATCATGAACAATGCGCTTTATGACGCTGCCTATCAGATGCGGGTCGCAACCAATGCTGATGGTCGACATCCGGCGGGATTGTCCCTGCCAAGTGGCAAGTTCCTGCGTGTTCCACCGACGGAACCGCAAGGTCAGGATGCGCTTGGAGCGTTCGAGATCAAGGCAGCGTGGCGGGTCCTGACAGGGCAAAGCGACATTTATGACCGGTATCTGACATCGGTTGCATGGCTGAAACGTCCTGATACCGGTGAATGCAGCCAAGAAGTTGTCGGTTTGGTCGGGCTTCATATCATTCACAAGACCGATACATTCCCCGATCTGATCTGGGCAACCTTCGAGCAGGTCGACAATGTGCCCGACGGGCAGGCAACTTTACCGCCTGGCGGATATTCCTTTAACAACCCGAATTGTACCGGACCGGATTGCAAACCCAATCAGCCGCGCATTGACTGTAACGATCAGAACCAGTGCAAGGATCTTTATCCCCGCGATCAGCCCGTACAGGTTACGCGCGAACAGGCCCTAACCAGTGAAATGGATACGCTAAATGCCGGTGTTGCCCAAAAGATCGCATCGCAAACCGGCGGGAAATCGGTGTTTCAGTATTACAAGCTGGTCAATGTGTTGTGGGATGGCAGCCCAAGCCCCCCAGTCATGGAGCCCGGTGCGAATGCATCGATACCGCTGCGCTATGGCACCTTTGAGTCCGAGGGTAATCTGAAAGTCGCCAATACAACCATGGAAACCTACATCCAGGATCAATCCTGCGATTTTTGTCATGCCAATGCGACGATTGCTGGCAGCGATACGCTAGCATCGGATTTCTCATTCATTTTCCGCGATGCCGGATCGGCGAAAAACCCGTCACTGGTGGAAGAGGTAAAACAATTCATGGAGCAGGCACAATGATCGGACCTCTTGTCTTCAGGAAACCGGCGATAATGATCGCGGTTACCGTTACCATGTTTTCTGGTTTGGTGGAGATGGCGAAGGCCCATCCGCCGATGGGTGAAATGAGCCATACCAGTAATGGGGCCGAAGCCGATGCACCGGGCAATCACGGCATGTTTATGGTTGGATCGGAAACGCTGTTTTTGCTGCATATGCCGATGTTCACTCAGGAAAAGCATATGTACCAGATGGTTCTGCGCGCGCATCTGACGGATGATGCGATGGCGCAGTACCGTAAATTGCGCGCAGCCAATCCTGATAAGCCCTATAACCTGATCAATGTCGATGATGACAAATTCACCCTGCCCGATATCAAATCAGGCAGGGTGACCAGCTTTACCGCGACAGTCTATGACGGTTATTCCAATGCAGGCGGCGGGACACCGGGACCGGTATTACTGGATAATGTCGCGGTTGAGATCGAGGATGTCGTTATTTTCCGGCATTTCAATTTCGGGATCGATCAACCGGCCGAGCTTGTCTATTACCTGTTTGGCTATGGGGATGAGGCGCATCTGACGCATTACATCGCCCGGGATCCTGATTTTCAGAATATTCTGACATTGCCATCGCCGCCCGATGAGTTTTCGCAAACCCAGATCGAAGCGGGGCTTGAGCTTGATTTTCCCGGGATGCCAACCCAGCCATTGGGGTGCAGTTCACCGCTGCAAGCCAAGGTTTATGACACCCTGTTTCAAGGGAGAGAAGATGCACCGGTACGCCTTGATCTGAGCCAGGGCGTGCATGATATCTGGTATTCGACCGGCAATCTTCTGAATGCCAAGGATCCGTGCCCGGAATAAGGGGTCGGAATAAGGGTCCGGAGTAGGGTGATCGGATTGCTGATGCGCACACGGACGGATGGTTCCCATCCGTCCGTGTGCAGTTGCGGGCAAGGCTGCCTTTCATGCGGCTTGTCAGGCCGCGCGCCTGTGTTTGCCTTCGCTAACTTCCTCGACGATCTTGGAAACAAAGGCATCAAGATCGTTGGGATTGCGCGACGTGATGATGGCCTGATCGCAGACCACCGGTTCGTCGCGCCAGACTGCACCGGCATTTAGCAAGTCGGTTTTGATCGAACTGTATGAGGTTGCTGCGCGCCCGCGCAGGGCACCGGCTTCGACCAGAAGCCATGGGCCGTGGCAAATTGCTGCAACCGGTTTGCCTGACGCGACAAATTCGCGGACCAGACTGACGGATGCCTCGTCATTGCGCAGAAGATCGGGGTTGATCTGACCGCCGGGGATAACCAGCGCGTCGTAATCGTTGATATCGACATCTTTGACTTCGATATCGACCTCGACGGTGTCGCCCCAGTCCTTTTTATCCCAGCTTTTGATCGGGGATGATTTGGGCGATGCTATTTTGACATCTGCCCCATGGGTCGAGAGCTTATCAAGCGGAACGCGCAGTTCCGACCGTTCATAACCGTCGGTAGCGAGAATAAGAATCTTTGCGGTATCAATCGCAGGCATAACGTCTCTCCTTTCATTGATGTCGAGCGTTACACCTCACCAACGGCTGTGATTTCAAAACGTTCCAAAATTTCTTGTGGCAATTTCATGCCCATCTGCATGCTGCGCGGTGACGCCGGGCTTTATTGACATCACGGGGGCGCAAACTAGTTTTCAGGTAGGTTCGATTTCCGATGCGAAGGATAGAGGCAGGATATGGCACGCATTTTCATTATCGGCGTCACGGGTGGTATCGGGCATCGTCTGGCACCGCTTTTACTGGCAAATGGGCATCAGGTTACGGGCCTGCATCGCAAACCCGAACAGGCCGACAACGTCAGGAATGCGGGGATTACGCCGGTTCTCGGTGACTTGATGGAACTGACGGCAGAAACGCTCGCCCCTTTGATCTGGGGCCACGACATTGTTGTTTTTTCATCCGGGGCGGCAGGAAGCGGCCTTGACCGGACCACGCGGATTGACTGCGACGGACCGGGGCATGTGGTGGCCGCGATGAAGCAGGAAGGCATTTCGCGGCTTTATCTTGTTTCTGCCTTCCCCGAAGCCGGGCGCGGCAAAGACCCCAACCCGCGGTTTGAACATTATATGACCGAGAAAAAGCGCGCCGATGCGGATGTTGCGGCATCCGATGCCGATTGGGTGATCCTCCGGCCGGGAACATTGTTGCATGAAGATCAGGACGGGCGCGTGAACGCCGGATTTGCCATCCCTTACGGCACGGTCAAGCGTGGCAATGTTGCGCAGTTTCTCGCCAAATTGATCGAAACCCCGGAAATCCGGCGGGAGATTCTTGAACTGACCGATGGGGGAACGGAGATTTCCGAGGCGGTAAATCTGATAGTCCGGAAATAGGTTGGCTTCGTCTTTATGCTTCCGGGTTTTCGGTTGTTCTGTTGTGGCGGCTTCGGCTAGGGTCGGCAAACCGTCAATTTCAAACACCGGAATATCATGCAGATCGACCTTGCCAGCTTTGTCTCACAGTCTGATCGTGACCTGGAAAATCACATGCGTATCAGTGACTTTATCGCAGGTGAACCCAAGGCATTTGAAAATGATCCGGTAACGTCACATGTCACGGGATCGGCTTTTGTCGTGAATTCGGAACGCAGTCATGTGGTGCTGACCCATCACCGGAAGCTTAAACGCTGGCTTCAGCTTGGCGGGCATTGTGATGGAGTGCGCGACGTATTGTTTGTCGCCCAGCGCGAAGCCTATGAGGAAAGCGGTCTTTCGTGGATACGGCCCTTGTCGTCAGCGATATTTGATATCGATATCCACGAAATTCCCGAAAATGCCAAGGGGCCTGCACATCTGCATTATGACATGCGGTTCCTATTCGAGGCCGATATGCGCGATCCGCTTAAAATCACCGATGAATCCGATGATCTGGCATGGGTGGCTTTGGACCGCCTCGAAGATTACACCGACGAGCATTCGGTTCTGGTGATGCGCGACAAGCTTCGGGCTTTTGCCCAAGGTTAACGGACCGGATAATTACAGCCGCGACATTGCCGGGTCATCCTTGTTGGTGCGGGCATCGTTGCGGTCAAGCTGATAGCTTTCATGAACCTTTGCCATGCCCGCAATGCGGCCTTCGGCCACTTGTGCGTGCAGCATGTCGATATCACGACGGCGAAATTCATCAGCAATCTGATCAATCACATCCTGTTCGGTTTCAAGCATTGAAAGCCCGTGTCGTGCCATGGAAACACCCGTATCAAAGGTTTCGCGATAAAGCTGTTCCACGCCAAGCCCGATTTCCATCAGATCAAGTGCATGGTTGCGGTCATAAACGCGCACCAGCAGTTTCGATTTGGGAAACAGTTCGCTGATATATTTGGCGGCCTGTGTGGTCGCGTCACGATCATTTATACACAGACAGATCAGATCGGCATTCGCCGCCCCGGCGGTGGCAAGAACATCACTTCTCCGGACATCACCGAAATAGACCTTGTTGCCATAGAGGCTGGCCATCTGAATACGTTTCGGGTCGTTGTCGATTGCGGTGGCATTGATGCCGCGGGCTGCCATAACACGTGAAATGATCTGTCCGAAACGGCCAAAGCCGACAATGACCACTGATTGCAGTTCAGCTGTTTCAACGCCATCGACATCGGGCTGATCATCCTTGCGAAGCTTGGCCGACAGTTTTTCGGCAATCGCACCGACAAGCGGGGTGGCAGCCATCGAAAGGGTGACGATGGCGGTCAGAAGGTTGGCGCGTGTGGAGCTGATGACCGCAAGCGATGTCGCCAGACTAAACAGGACAAAGGCAAATTCGCCGCCCTGCGGGATGGTGACCGCAGTCCGCCATGCGGTTGCGTGACATTTGCCAAATATCCGGGCCAGTCCATAAACGACGATCCCCTTGATTGCCATCAGACCAGCAACCGATGCCAGGACGATCCCGATATTATCCGCGACAAGCGGCCAGTTGACCGACATGCCGACCGCGATGAAAAACAAACCGAGCAGAATGCCGCGAAACGGTTCGATATCGGTTTCAAGTTGGTGGCGATATTCGGAATCCGCCAACATGACACCGACCAGAAATGCGCCAAGTGCCATAGAAAGCCCGACGGCCTGCATCAAAAGAGCCGCGCCAATCACGAGCAGCAGTGCTGCGGATGTGAAGATTTCCTGCGCGCGGGTCAGGGCGATGATGCGGAAAAACGGATTAAGCAGATATTTCCCAGCCCCGATGACCAACGCAATTGCACCGATGGTTTTGGCGATATAAATCCAGTCGGTACCCGCTTCGTCGCCGTCACTTATCGGGCTGAGCCACGCGACAAGCGCGATTAGTGGTACGATAGCAAGATCCTGAAACAGCAGGATTGAAAAGGCTGTGTTGCCATGGTCGCTGTTAAGCGTGCCCTTTTCTTCAAGGATTTGAAGGGCAAACGCGGTTGAGGACAAGGACAGGGCAAGGGCGGCAATCATCGCCTGCTGCCATGGCCAGTCAAATGCAATTAGGGCGGCGTAAAGAAGGGCGGCGGTGATGGCCACCTGCGCCATCCCCAGCCCGAAAATCTCGCTTTTCATTGCCCACAGGCGTTGGGGGCGCAATTCAAGACCGATAATAAACAGCAGAAGAACAACGCCAAATTCGGCGAAATGCAAAACTTCTTCCGGTTCCGCAATCATGGCAAGGCCAAACGGCCCGATCAGTGCCCCGGCGCACAGATAACCCAGCACGGAACCCAGACGCAGCTTTTTGAAGATCGGTACTGCAACCACGGCCGCACCGAGGAAAAGAACCGCCGTATGCAGAAAGCCGCCTTCAATTGTCGCCATGTTTTGCCACGTCCCTATGATGATGCAGGTACCTGATTTGTGCCTTACCGTGCAGTTTAGCGGGCAATAAGAAACACGACACACAAAAGTTGTGCGCGCATTTTCGTATTTCACATCGAAGAAGGGAAGTTTTTTGCAGCTTTTGGTATCGCTGCGGCCCGCAGGCTGCAAAGTGGCAGAGAGGAGGGGATTCGAACCCCTGAGGGGCTTACACCCCAACACGCTTTCCAGGCGTGCGCCTTAAACCACTCGGCCACCTCTCCACATGCGATCTTGTATATATCGCGAAAGCGGGCGGACATTAGCCGACCCGATCCCGGTTGACAAGGCAAAATCCCTTACTTTTTGATGTTTGTTCTGGTCACTATCCAAACAGCCAACAAATGCCATTTTTACAATCACTTGACCGATAAAGTTGTAGCAATTTGTCCAATATTTACTTCTTGTTGATTAATCGCCTCTAAGGTTTCAGGCTATGGTTCCAGATGTACCGGGACGATAGGGTGATTCGCAGAAACCTTTATGCTGACGGGGCAAAGCCGTCGGCATGTCTGTGATGATAACGAAAAGTTCAGACCGGGAATTCGGAGACGGCTATGTGGCTTTTCAGAGCGTTGGGATGGATATTGCTGTTTTCCAGTCTTGCTGTACTGGTCGGTGATGGCATTACCTCGCTTCAGACGGGAACGTTCCGCTTTGTCGCGGCAGGGGAGCTCTGGTATCGGTTGGATGCCGGAAGCCTGAACCTGTTACAGTCCGTGATCCAGCGCTATATCTCGGCCTGGATTTGGGACAATGCGTTTGTGCCCGTGCTATTGGCCCCGGCGTTTGTCATATTGCTGGTGCCCGGAATACTTCTTTTGCTGGTGACGCGAAAACGCAGGCGTCAGAAGTTTTTCTAAGCCGTTCCTGTCTGTATTCCGCCGTTTTCAATACCGTATCTGTCTTTCGCTTGTCTGATCGCTGCGTGCACGGCACACTGTGCGTGATCGGGCAGGATCATAAGATGGAAGACAGCGATGAAAGCATGGATATGCGAGGCTTTCGGCGAGGCGCCGATGCTGATCGACTGCGAAGAACCGATCGCACAAGCCCATCAAATCATCATCGATATTGCCGCCTGTGGCGTTAATTTTGCCGATACCCTGATTCTTGAGGGAAAATATCAGAAACGCCCGACTGGTCCGTTTGCGCCGGGGTTTGAAATTGCCGGTACCGTTTCTGCAATTGGGACGAACGTTCAGGGTTTTACCATTGGTGACCGGGTCATGGCCCTGCCTGACTGGGGTGGATATGCCGGTCGGATTTCGGTTGATGCCAGTCTTGTGACGGGGTTGCCAGAAAATGTTGAATTCAATGTGGCGGCTGCATTCCAGATTGCGTATGGAACGTCATGGTTTGGTTTGAAGTATCGCGCCAATTTGCTGCCGGGTGAAGTGGTTCTGGTTCATGGGGCTGCCGGGGGTGTTGGCCTGACGGCGGTGGAATGCGCGAAACTTCTGGGCGCGACCGTGATCGCAACCGCGGGTGGGGCTGATAAATGTGCCATCGCCAAAGCGCATGGTGCGGATCATGTAATTGACTACAAATCCGAAAGCATACGGGCCCGGGTAAAGGAAATCTGTGCCCGCATCGGGCGAATAGGTGTCGACTTGGTTTATGATCCGGTCGGGGGCGATGTGTTTGATCAGAGCCTGCGCTGTGTTGCGTCGGGGGGACGTATCCTTCTGATCGGATTTGCCAGCGGATCGGTGCCACAAATTCCTGCCAATATCCTTCTGGTCAAGAATGTTGCTGCACTGGGCTTTTATTTCGGGGCTTATCTTGAACAGAACCCCGATATCGCAAAGGCTGGCATGGCCGAGCTTTTGGAGCTGCTGTCGTCTGGGGAAATATCGCCATTGGTGTCTGCGACATATCCGCTGATAAACGCGATGGAGGCACTTGCGGCGATCCGTAACCGGACCGCAACAGGGAAGCTTGTGATCCGGTGTCGGGAATGAGTTCGTCCCAAGGTGATTATTCTATTAATCAAATCCTTGAAATTTTATAGGATGTTGCCGTCCCTGATAGCATTGCTGCTTGCAGGCTTGTTTTCGGGCTTGCCACAGCACCTGTTGATCCATTGGAATTTATAGATGTCCGAAATCCGGAAAAAGCCAGACGCGCCGCAACCGTCCGACAAAACACGGGCGCAATATGAAACATTTCCTTATCCGGCGCGTGACCCGAAAGATGAGGACAAGCGTCTTGTCGTAGGGTCCCCCGGCAATTGGGACGAAGTGGTTCATTTCGTGTTTGGCGGCCGCGATCCATCGGCTGATGGCAAAAAGATAAAAGTTCTTGTTGCCGGGGGCGGCACCGGGGATGCGTTGGTGATGCTCGCGCAGCAGGCGCGTGATCGCAAGGCCAAGGTCGAGATTGTTTATATCGATCTTTCGGAAAGCTCGCGCAAGATCGCTGAGGCCCGGATCAAGCGCCGTAATCTTGAAAAGAGTGTCAAATTCGTTACCGGGTCGTTCGTTGATCTGGCCGGGCAATATGGGCCGTTTGATTATATTGATTGCTGCGGGGTGCTTCATCATCTGCCTGATCCGGACGCCGGTTTAAAGGCGTTGGCAGATGCGCTTAAACCCAGAGGCGGTATGGGGTTGATGGTGTACGGCGAACTTGGCCGGATCGGCGTCTACCATATGCAGGAAATGATGGAACGCCTCTCTGCCGAGGCGGGTGGGCGCAAACGGCTTAACCTTGGCAAGGCATTGTTCGATTCACTGCCGGGTACAAACTGGTTGAAGCGTAACCCGTTTGTGAATGACCATATTCAGGGGGGTGAGTCAGGGTTTTACGATCTGCTTTTGCATCAGCAGGATCGGGCCTATCGCGTGGACGAGGTTTTTGATTTTGTTGAGAAGGCCGGTTTGCGGCTTCAGCAATTCATCGAACCGATGCGCTATGATCCGACGACCTATTGTTCGCGCCACGACGTTCTGGACAAGGCCGTGCATGTGCCGTTTCGCAAGCGCGCGGCATTGGCTGAATTGATGGCGGGCAATATTACCAAGCATCTGTTTTATGTGGTCAAATCGGATAACAAGATCAAGCCACCGGTCCCGGATCGTCATGCGGTGCCGTTTTTTGTGCGTATTGACGGGGCTGCTTTGGCCCGCTCTGTCGCGAAGACCGGCCATATCAAGATCAATTTTACCGGATTGTCGGTAACGCGCGGTCTTCCGCCAGCAAGCCCGGGGATTTTGTCACGCATCGATGGCAAACGCACGGTTGGCCAGATTTACGAGCTGTTTGACCCAAGCCCAGATAAATATGAATTCGATGCCCAGTTCGCAGTGATGTATTCGGTGCTGAACGCCGCGAACCTGATGTATCTGTATCCGTCAAAATAATCCGTCTTGCTGATCCGATCAGGCAAAAGAAATGCCGACCATCGGGGGATGGCCGGCAATCAGGGACACAAAACCGTCAATAGCGGGTGCGGGTCTCGGTTTTGCGTGTCGGGAGGCTGAAGACGCTTGTCAGGGCTTCAATAACCTGCAGAGGGAAAGAAAGTGGCCCCTGCAAGCGGAAAAGTCGGGGAGACATAATAAATACTCTCGGTTTGGCGCCTTTAAGCGAAATGCTCAGGCTTTCCAGAACGGCTTGGCTGCTTCGATACGGGCTTCATATACGTCCCAGCCAATGTCGCGCAGCAGATGGCTGTCCATCATCGCAAGCTTCTGGCGGAGAACATAACGTTTTGCCCACTGACGCGGCAGTTCCATAACATTTGCGGTGTTGTGGTGACGGCGGGTGGTGACAAAAGCACCGGCATCTTTGGTGATCGCGACCATGATCTTATTCCTTCAATCTATCGGCCAGCTCTCAGTTTGTATGCGGCCTGAATGTGTTTCGTTTTGCTAAACCCAGAGTTACGCCTAAAAACACTTGCGCTCAAACCATCTTTTGTCATCATTGCATGAGTTTTAATCATGCAAGATGATCGTCATGAAACGCCATCCATTACCGTTAAACGCGCTTCGTGCCTTTGAAGTGGCCGGTCGACTTGAAAGTTTCACCAAAGCTTCACATGAGCTTAATGTTACACAAGGGGCGGTCAGTCGACAGGTTCAGCACCTGGAGGATGTGCTGGGGCGGCAATTGTTCGAACGTCATCACCGCCGATTGAAACTGACCCGGCCGGGTCGGAACTTGCTGGCGTCCTTGACGGCGGCATTCGATTCGATCGAACTGGCGGTTTCGCGTATCGAAAACCGGCCTGATGACACCCAGCTTAAGGTCCTGTCGCCCTTGACATTTGCCATGCGCTGGATCGTGCCGCGTCTTGGCCGGTTTCAGATGGAACATCCTGACCTGCAGGTACAGCTTGGCACCTATAGTGACGATGCCGCCCCGGTTGATTTCAATGAAACCGATATTGCCATCCGTTTTGCTGATACGCCGGGCGACCAGCTGGTGCATGAATTTCTGACCGGGGAACGGCTTTTGCCGGTATGTCATCCCAATCTGGCAAAGCAGCTGAAAACACCGGAAGACTTTGGCGATGTGACCCTGCTGCATTGTTCGGCACAGCGTGAGGATTGGCGTATCTGGTTAAAGGGAACCGGGATTGAGGGCGTCGATCCGGACCGGGGACCTGTTTTTGCGACCCTTGATATGGCAATGGAGGCCGCGGCCAGCGGATTTGGTGCGGTAATTTCCGATCCGGCAATGATCGGGGAATATGTTGTGACCAATAGACTTATGGTGCCGTTCGATTTGCCGGTTGATAGTCCCTATGCCTATTCGCTGTGCTATCCCGAAGGAAGGTTGGAGCGGCGAAAAGTGAAGGCATTTCGCGATTGGTTGATGAGCGAAATCAAGATCGAGACAGGCAAGCGCAAGCTTGTGCAAAAAGAATCAGGAACGGAATGACAGTTTCAAGATGATGCCTTGAAATTGAACCATTTTATTCCTCATTATGAATATGTCATTTGGGCCAAATGGCTTTGTGGACGTAACGTCGGTGTAACCGGTCCCGTTTTCTTGGCGGGAATTGTCCGGAACGTTCCGATCATTGCGTCCGTAATGATGTCAGATGGTTCAATGATGCGTATTGGCCCTGCCGGGGTTCGGGCTTCGAGCCGGGCACATTTCAGGAATAAATATGACGCGGCAAGAAGGCGAGACGTGCATCGCACGGAAAAACGGGAGCCGGGGAACGTTTTCCCGTTATGTCGGGGGGATGCTTCTGGCGGTTGTGATCGGATTACCAATCGCAATGGCCGGTCCGGCAGCGGCACAGACAGGCGACAAGCCCGACATTACAGCGGCCCCGACAGTTCCGGTAGCAGAGGAACAGCTCAGTCCGCTAACCACTGTGTCACATGGCATATCGCTTTATGGTGATCTGAAATACGGTCCTGATTTTCGGCATTTCGATTACGTCAATCCGGATGCGCCCAAGGGCGGGACGCTGGTGCAAAGTTCCATCGTCTCGTTTGATACATTAAACCCCTTCACGCTTAAGGGGACGGCAGCAAGCGGCCTTGGGCTTATGTATGACAGTCTGATGGTGTCGAGTGCGGATGAGCCTTCGTCACTTTATGGTTTGATTGCGCGTAGCGTTGAATATCCGGTCGATCGATCCTTTGTTATTTTCCATCTAGATCCTCGGGCACGCTTTCAGGATGGCACTGATATCACCGCCGAAGACGTGGTGTTTTCATTCAATATCCTGATTGAAAAAGGCAGCCCGGTTTACCGGCAATATTACGCGCAGGTCGATAAAGTCGAAGCGCTTGACGATCTGACGGTGCGTTTTGATTTCAAGCCGGGCAATAATCGCGAATTGCCGATGATTGTTGCCGAACTTTCCATCATGCCAAAGCATTACTGGGAAGGGCGGGATTTTTCCAAGACGACCTTTGATCCTCCTGTCGGCAGTGGGGCCTATAAAATCAAGTCTTTCGAGGCCGGTCGCCAGATCACCTATGAACGGGTCAAGGATTACTGGGCGGCGGATTTGCCGGTCAATCGCGGCAGCAATAATTACGATACGCTGCGGTTTGATACCTATCTTGATCCCGATGTATCACGTCAGGCGTTCTTTGCCGGTGAATACATGATCAGAAGCGAACATTCATCGCGCGAATGGAGCACGGCATACAACACCCCGGCAATCCAGAACGGCCAGATCAGGAAGGAATTCCTGCCTGACAATCTGCCAAACGGTATGCAGGCCTATGTGTTTAACACACGCAAGCCCCTGTTTTCTGACATCCGTGTTCGGGAGGCGCTGCAATATGCGTTTGATTTCGAATGGCTGAACCGGGCGATGTTCTATGGCGCGTATAAGCGCAATGTCAGCTATTTCGCCAATTCGGAACTTGCGGCAACCGGCGTGCCGGAAGGCGAGGAGCTTGATATTCTGAAAGGATTCAGAAGTCAGCTGCCGCCCGAACTGTTCACCCAGCCGCCGCAATTGCCGAACTTTGATGCGCCCAATGGTCGACGCGAAGCATTGCGTCATTCGATGAAGCTTTTGCAGGAGGCGGGTTGGCAGTTGCGCAACATGCAACTGGTCAACAGCAAGACCGGCGAGCCGTTCCGGTTCGAGCTGATTATCCGCCAGCCAGGGCTTGAGAAAATCGCGCTGGTTCTTAAAGCCCGCCTGCGTCAGCTTGGCGTGACCATGGATATTCGCATGATTGATACCGGGCAGTGGGTCAATCGTATTCAGGCCTATGATTTCGATATGACGACTTTCTGGTGGACGCAAAGTCTTTCACCGGGGAACGAGCAGCGGTTTTTCTGGTCATCGCAGGCAGCAGATCAGCCGGGCAGCCGGAATTTTGCAGGTATCAAAAATCCGGTTATTGATGAACTGATCGATCTGGTTATCGAAGCAGACAGACGCGAAAGCCTTGTGCAGCGGGTACGCGCGCTTGATCGCGTGTTGCAGTGGGGATTTTACGTGATCCCGCAATATTATCTTGGCGGGGATCGGATGGCCTATTGGGATGTGTTCGGGCGACCTGAAGAGGTGCCGCTTAAGGGAACATCGGTCATGACATGGTGGATTGATCCCGAAAAGTCGCGGCAGCTTAAGAAGGGAGGGTACTAGGCCATGCTGAATTACATCCTGCGTCGTCTTTTGCTGATCCCGGTGACGCTGTTCGGGATTATGGTTCTGAACTTTGCAATCGTGCAATTCGCGCCGGGCGGCCCGGTCGAACAGATGATTGCCCAGTTACAGGGCACGGACGTTGCCGCTACCGCGCGCATCAGCAATCAGGGGGCTGATAGTGGGGGCGGCGGCGGTGCCAGCGGGGGAAACAATTTTTCCTCGACCTCGAACTACCGTGGGGCTCAGGGACTTGACCCCGAAATCATCACCCAGCTTGAAAAGCAGTTCGGGTTCGATAAACCGGCTTATGAACGTTTCTGGATGATGATGAAAAATTATCTGACGTTCGATTTCGGCCAAAGCTATTTTCAGGATCGCGATGTGGTCGATATCGTGATCGACAAGATGCCGGTCTCGATATCGCTTGGCCTTTGGTCGACATTGATCATCTATATCATTTCCGTGCCGCTTGGCGTTGCCAAGGCCGTGCGGGACGGATCGAATTTTGATGTCTGGTCATCGGCGGCGATCATTGTCGGTTATGCCATTCCGGGCTTTCTTTTTGCCGTAATGCTGATCGTGGTGTTTGCCGGTGGAACCTATTTCGATCTGTTCCCGTTAAGGGGGCTGACATCATCGAATTTTGATGAATTGTCGCTTTTGGGCAAGGTTGCGGACTATTTCTGGCATCTGGCATTGCCGATTACGGCATTGACCATTGGCGGATTCACTACACTTACGATGCTGACCAAAAACTCGTTTCTGGATGAAATCAACAAACAATATGTGGTGACCGCGCGGGCCAAGGGACTGACGGAAAAGCGGGTTCTGTACGGACATGTCTTCCGCAATGCGATGTTGCTGGTGATTGCCGGTTTTCCCAGTGCACTGATCGGGCTGCTGTTTACCGGCTCGGTTCTGATCGAAGTGATTTTCTCACTCGACGGACTTGGATTGCTGGGTTTTGAAGCCGTGATGAAGCGTGATTATCCGGTGATGTTTGCGACACTTTATCTGTTTACGTTGTTTGGTCTTGTTCTGAACCTGATCAGTGATCTCAGCTATCACCTGATTGATCCGCGGATCGACTTTGAAGCGCGGGAGAATTGATCATGAACAACATCATTCTTTCGCCGTTGAACAAGCGCCGGATCGCAAATTTCCGTTCCAACAAGCGCGGATACTGGTCGCTTGTGATTTTCACGATCCTGTTCGTCATCTGTCTGGTCGCAGAGGTGGTGGCCAATGACAAGCCGATCTTCGTCAAATATGACGATAACTGGTATATCCCGATCCTGTCAGACCACCCTGAAACCGTTTATGGCGGCGATTTTGACGTCGAGACGGATTTCTATGATCCCTATATCCTTGGCAAGATCGAGGAACACGGTTTTGCCATCTGGCCGCCGATACCGTTTTCTTACAATACCATCGATTTTGAAATGCGCGAGGCACAGCCAGCCCCGCCATCGTTCCGGCATTGGCTGGGAACAGATGATCTTGGGCGCGATGTTCTGGCGCGCCTGATTTACGGATTCCGGATTTCGATCCTGTTTGGCCTTGCCTTAACGGCGATCAGTTCGGTGATCGGGATCGCGGCTGGTGCGGTACAGGGCTATTTCGGTGGCTGGATTGACCTTGGTTTCCAGCGTGTGATCGAAATCTGGTCCGGATTGCCGCAGTTGTTCATCCTGATCATTCTGGCCAGCCTGTTTGCGCCCGGTTTCTGGACGCTTTTGTTCATTCTTGTGCTGTTTAGCTGGATGAGTTTGACGGGGCTTGTGCGTGCGGAATTCCTGCGTGCGCGCAATTTCGAATATGTTCGGGCCGCGCGCGCATTGGGCATGACCGATTATCGCATCATGTATCGCCATGTTCTGCCGAACGCGATGGTGGCAACGATTACGTTCCTGCCGTTTGTGTTGAACGGTTCGATCGTGGCCCTTACATCGCTTGATTTTCTGGGGCTGGGCATGCCGCCCGGATCGCCGTCGCTTGGCGAGTTGCTTGCGCAGGGTAAAAACAACCTTCAGGCACCGTGGCTTGGCATGACGGCGTTCTTTGCAATCGCGATTATGCTGAGTTTGCTGATCTTTATCGGCGAGGCGGTGCGCGATGCCTTTGATCCACGAAAAACCTTCTAGGGGAACGGTTATGACGACCAATCAATCGACACAGCCGCTTCTGGAAGTAAGGAATCTTTCGGCAAGTTTTGCCGGTGTCCCGGCGGTCAAAGGCGTTTCGTTTGCCATGAAGCGCGGGGAGACCATGGCGCTTGTGGGGGAAAGCGGATCGGGTAAATCGGTGACCGCACTTTCGATCCTGCAATTGCTCCCCTATCCGCGGGCCAGCCACCCGGGTGGTTCGATCTTGTTTGACGGGCAGGAAATGGTCGGAACGGATGCGAAAATCCTGCGAAACATCCGCGGCAACCGGATTGCAATGATTTTCCAGGAACCGATGACATCGTTAAACCCGCTGCACAATATCGAAAAGCAGATCGGCGAGGTGTTGCTGCTGCATAAGGGATTGCGCGGTGCCAAAGCACGGGCGCGTATTCTTGAACTGCTTGATCTGGTGGGTATTCCTGATCCGGCTTCGCGGCTTAAAGCATTGCCACATGAATTATCGGGTGGACAGCGCCAGCGCGTGATGATTGCCATGGCATTGGCAAATGAACCGGAATTGCTGATTGCCGACGAGCCAACCACGGCCCTTGATGTAACCATTCAGGCACAGATCCTTGAATTATTGAAGGATTTGCAGGCCAAGCTTGGCATGGGTTTGTTGCTGATTACCCATGATCTTCAGATCGTGCAGAAGATGGCCGATAATGTCTGCGTCATGAAGGATGGCGAGGTGGTTGAGCGCGGCACAGGCCGGGGGCTTTTTGACAATCCGCAGCATCCTTATACCCAAAAGCTTCTGGCGGCAGTGCCAAGTGGTAATGCCCCGCCATTGCCCGAAAATGCAAAGGAACTAATCCGAACCAATGAGATTCTGGTGCGGTTCCCGATTGGTAAGAAGGGGATTTTGGGGCGTCCGGAATATTACCTTGATGCCGTAGACCATATATCGCTTACCCTGAGGCAGGGCGAGACGCTGGGTATTGTCGGCGAAAGCGGATCGGGCAAAACGACACTGGCGATGGCGATCTTGCGGCTTTTGTCGTCCACTGGTGATATCTGGTTTGACGGTAAAGATGTGCGGCAGTTTTCCGGGGCGGATTTGCGGGCCCTGCGCCGCGACATGCAGGTGGTGTTTCAGGACCCGTTCGGATCCCTGAGCCCGAGGATGTCAATCAGCCAGATCGTGGGCGAAGGGCTTGAAATCCATCATCCGGAAATGTCGCGGCAGGAGCGTACCGAACGCATTGCCGAAGCCCTGCGCGAAGTTGATTTGCCGTTAAATGCGATGGACCGGTATCCACATGAATTTTCCGGCGGACAGCGCCAGCGTATTTCGATTGCGCGTGCACTTGTTTTAAAGCCGCGTTTCATGGTGCTTGATGAACCGACCTCGGCACTTGATATGTCTGTACAGGCGCAGATTGTTGATCTTTTGCGCGATCTTCAGGCGCGCCACAAGATGGCCTATCTGTTTATCAGCCATGACCTTCGGGTTGTGCGTGCGCTTTCGCATCGGGTAATGGTGATGCAGGGTGGGCGGCTTGTCGAAAGCGGAAATGCCGACGAAGTCTTTGAAAATCCGAAAGAATCCTATACAAAGGCTTTGTTGGCAGCAGCACTTGATTTGCGTGCTGCGGGGCTGGAGCTTGTGCAGAGCTGACCCCAAATCGGAACTTGACGGGACAATTGGCGTTCGTTGGGTATTGCGTAAAATTAATAACGGGCTGAAAGCAAACTGTTCATGACCGAACCGGCAAGAAAACCGAAGGCGTTCAGGAACTGCCTTTTCAAATCGCTTTTGGCGATGATGATCGGGATTGCGCTGTTTGGTCCGGATGCACAGGCATCGGGCGGTGGGCAAGAGGACGCAAAGCCGTCTGAAAGTGCCGAGCCAAAAGAACCGCAAATTCCGGAAACGGTGATCGAACCGGATTCAATTGCGCTTACCGTTGTTTTGCCCAAGAGCGGCGCGATCCGGCAAATGGTGTTCTATGTCTGGCTTGAAGCATCAAGTGTTGCTGATCGTGCGGTCATCGAGCAGGCAGAGCCAAAATTATTGAATGCGTTCCTGCGAGATCTGCAACGCATCATGTATCGCGATACCCAGAACCGATACGAGAAACTTGAAGCAGGCAAACGTGGTTTTGTCTATAACGGGCCGGAGCTGATTGCACCGCCACCGCCCAAAACGCCAGAAGAACTCGAAGCAGAAAAAGAAGCCGTAGAAGCGGCGAAAGAAAAGGGCGAGGAAATCAAATCCGAGCCACCGTTCTCTCCGTTCCGTCCAACAACCAATAGGTATTTTGCAGCACTTCAGAACCGGCTTCTGGCAACCGCACGCGGCATCGTGCCGCCAGAATCAATTCGTTCGGTTCAGGTGCGCAAATTTTATGATAACTGGCCCGGCGACAAGAAGCCGGGCCGCTAAGGTTATTTCGCCCGCCTAAAGGCATACCCGCCGATACCGTATCGGTAATTCAAAACAATTTCCTTCTCCTTACCCAAATGGTTTTTGTTCGGTGTGATCCATTGCCGGGGTACCTGTTTTCAGGATGCCTGATCGGCAGATGCCAGCAGTGCACAGAGTGCACTTGTATGGTGACATGGGCGTGATATTCCGTCTTGATTGACGTAATCCGGGGAATGTAATGTCGATTGAAACATGGCTCAGCTTTTGCGCACTTGTATCGCTTATGGTGGCAACGCCTGGGCCCAGTGTCCTGATCGGCATGTCGCATTCGTTACGTTATGGACCGCGCCCGACCATGATTACCGCCCTTGGTGATGTGACCGCAAACATGATCCAGATGGTGATTGCCGCGGTTGGCTTGGGGGCGTTGCTGGCGACATCGGTGACGGCGTTTGGCGTTGTCAAATGGTGCGGCGTCGCGTTCCTGATTGTCATCGGTCTGACGGCAATCCTGCGAAAACCCAAGGTATCAAGAAATGATAATGATACCGAAATAAAAATCAGAACAGGGTTTGAGCCGGTACGAAAACGTCGGTTGTTTAGCGAAGGTTTTCTGGTTGCAGCGGGTAACCCGAAAGCGATCGCGTTTTTTGGTGCATTATTCCCGCAGTTCATCGATCCTTCGGTGGACCTTTGGTCGCAATTGGTGATCCTTGGGATCACGTTTGTGATTTTTGATTACACATTCGTAATGATGTATGCGTTTGGTGCCGCAAGACTGATGCCATGGTTGTTGAAACGTGGTGGAAAAAACACGATTGGCCGGATCAGTGGCGGTGTTTTGATTGTTGCCGCCCTGCTTTTGTCCCTGATTGACATGCCTGAAAGCGTGGCGCGGACCCGCTAGGCCGAAAGTTGGATCGGGTATTATTTCTTGGCGTCAAAGCTGCGTGTTTTGGGCTCGTGACACAGGTGATTGTCAGTAACGTTTTGATATTAAACACTAAAAATATATTCTGTTTGACGAAATACAGAAGCTTCGAACAAACCAACTGGTCTGTTTGATACCTATTCTTACGTATGAGAAGGGAGAGTTTTAGCTTTAGGACAGATTTTCTGTCCCATTTCCCGACCTTTGATATTCAGACCAGCTATTGGCGACAGAATATCAATTCAATTTCGCCTGACCTACTGTCACGAGACCCGAACGTCATCGGATCAAGAGATCGATCTATTCGGTTTTCTTCCCCGCGGACACGATAATATCGCCAAATTCGCGCAGGAAGACAGAACCCTTCACAGTGCGCTGAATCAGAACGGAGCGACGATCATCTTCGTCGACCTTGCGTTTGACCATGCCCAGTGAACTGAGGCGATCAAGCGCACGTGTAATCGCCGGTTTGGAGATATTCAGGGCGTCGGAAAGGCCCCGAACGGTATGCGGGGCCGGGGTCAGATAAACAGTCAGCATAAGGGCCATCTGGCGAGCCGATAGGTCGGGAGAGTCCCGACGCACGCTTTCAACAATCGCGATACGCCAAAGGTCAAGCGCCTGAGACGGTTTGATCTCGATCGACATGCCTGTGCCCAACAATTAATTTGTTACGAATACGTAACCTGTCTACCTGACCCCTGCGCGGATGTCAAAGGTCTAATTGGGAAAATCGAAATGTTTACTTTCCGTAACGATCCGCAATGAGCTTGAAAGCGGCCCGGATTCCCTGGGCTTCGCCGCCTTCGGGACGTCCGGGACGTGCCGAAGGATTCCACGCCATCAGGTCGATATGGGCCCAGGCTTTTGCACCTTCGGCGAAGCGATCAAGGAACAGAGCCGCAATGATCGCACCGCCATAGGGCGAACCGGAAATGTTGTTCATGTCGGCTGCTTTGCTATCGAGCATCGGACGATAATCATCCCACAGCGGCAAGCGCCACATCGGATCATTCAGCGCCAGACCATTTTCCAGAAGGCCATTGGCAAGGTCGTCATTGTTGGAAAACAGTGCCGGCAGGCCAAGGCCCAGTGCAACACGTGCAGCCCCGGTCAGAGTTGCGAAATCAAGCAGGATTTCGGGATCCTCGGCCGCGGCTTCGGTCAGGGCATCGGAAAGAACCAGGCGACCTTCGGCATCGGTATTGCCAACTTCGACGGTGATGCCCTTCCTGGTCTGAAGGATGTCGCTTGGCCGGTATGCCTTGCCCGAAACCATGTTTTCAACAGCCGGGATCAGAACACGCAGGCGCACCGGAAGACCCGATGCCATGATCATACGGGCCAGACCAAGAACCTGTGCCGATCCCCCCATATCCTTTTTCATCAGAAGCATGTTGCTTGACGGTTTGAGGTCATAGCCGCCGGTGTCAAAGCAGACACCCTTGCCGACCAGTGTGACCTTGGGCGCGTTCTCATCACCCCAATGAAGATCAATCAGGCGGGGGGCACGATCGCTGCCTTTGCCAACCGTGTAGATCGCCGGGAAATTGCGTTTGTTCAGGTCTTCGCCAATGATGCTCGTCACCTTTGCGCCAAACTCCTCGCCAAGGCGACGTGCGGCGGCTTCGAGTTCTTCCGGCCCCATATCATTGGCCGGAATATTGATCAGGTCGCGTGCAAGTCCGATACCACGCGCGATATTTTCAGCACGTTTGGTCGCATCGTTTGACGGAATGGCAAATAGCGCACGTTTCGCGGTGCTGGCTTCTGACTTGCGGTAGCGATCAAAACGATACCCGCCAAGGTAAAGACCAAGAACGGCCTTTTCGCATATGGCATCATTTTTTGTAACATCATCTGTCAGGATATATTCCCCCGCGGGCAAGGCAGTCGGAAGTCCAGCAAAATCCCACTGGGTTTTGGCATCGTCGACATAGCTGATCACGATTGTCTGAATGGTACCCGCGTCACCGGCAAGGGCAAGATGGGTGCCGCGTTTGCCATCATAGCCGGACGAGGCAATCCATGCCTGATGAGCATCGGACTGTTTGCCGAGCCATTTTTTGAAATCGGATTCTTGAACTGCCGTGATGCGGACCGGGTTGGAGGGCTTTTCAGACGAGATAATGTGATCGAACAATTTGATACTTCCCTTGTGGTGACGTGTTGGCGAGAGTGGTGGGGCTCTTGAGCAGGCAGTCTGTTTAGGCCTGTTATTGCGAGATATGACTTCGATCTTACGGATGCCACCGTCAATCGGCAATCGCCCAAAAGAAAACCCCGCATCCGGAAATATAATTCGGGATGTGCTGGGTGACTGCGACATTGATTGGCAGACCTTGAATGATCATTTGCCGGATCGCCAAAACCGAGCACGGCCCGGTGACTGAACGGCCTTGAACCGGGTTTTGAATAGCCCGATAGTGTGTTGGCCGCCCCTTTTGGTTTGAATGAAGGATACCTTCCTATGGAAACGCGCCCCATTCTGTATATCGGTAATAAAAACTATTCTTCGTGGTCGCTTCGCGCGTGGCTGGGCCTGCGTGTGGCAGGGATCGATTTCGAGGAAAAGCTGATCCCGCTTTATAGCGAAGAATGGCATGCCAAGGCCGAAGTCGTCTCGCCGAGCAAAAAGGTCCCAGCACTTTTTGATGGCCGGAAAACCATTTGGGAAGCGTTGAGTATTCTGGAATATTTTGCCGACAGTCGACCTGATGCGATGTTGTGGCCGCTTGATCTTGATGTGAGGGCGATTGCGCGGTCTGTCTCGCTTGAAATGCATGGCGGGTTTGGTGCGATCCGCAGCAACATGCCGATGAACTTACGCAAAACATTGCCCGGGCGTGGCCGAAGCGAGATCGTCGAAAAAGAAATCGCGCGCATCTGCGAGATTTTCAAAACATGCCGCACGCAGTTTGGTCAGGGGGGAGACTTCCTTTTTGGGCATTTTTCGATTGCAGACGCGATGTTTGCGCCGGTGGTGACCCGGTTCAAAACTTATGACGTGTCGCTTGATCCCATCGGTAATGCCTATATGGAAACCATTCTTGGATTGCCTGAAATGGTGGAATGGTATCGCGACGCCATGGCCGAGGAATGGGTTGTTGCCGGTGGCGAACTTCCCGACGCATAGTTCGATACCTCAAAACAGGAGCATGCAATGGCCGGATTAACCGGCAGGCTTCCCGAAATCGATCCGCCAGGTGGTGACCCCGCACTTGACGATCTTCTGGTCAATGTCCGGGCCTGTCGGATATGCGAAAGTGCATTGCCCCTGGGCCCCAGACCTGTCGTGCGGATGGCGGCGGGTGCCAGAATCCTTGTGATCGGGCAGGCACCGGGGACGAAGGTGCATGAAACCGGGCTGCCGTGGAATGATGCATCGGGGGACCGGTTGCGCGATTGGCTGCAAATGCCGGTTGAGGATTTCTATGATCCGGGCAAGCTTGCCATCATGCCGATGGGATTTTGTTATCCCGGCCGGTTTGAACGTGGTGGTGATTTGCCACCGCGCCCCGAATGTGCACCGACATGGCATGATGCATTGCTAAAACATTTGCCCGATGTTGGATTAACACTTCTGATCGGGCAGTATGCGCAGGAACGTTATCTTGGCCCCCGCCGGGCAAAAAGCATGACCGAAACCGTACATCTATTTGCCGAGTATTTGCCAGACGGGCTACTGCCGATGCCGCATCCAAGCTGGCGCAATACCGGTTGGATCAAAAAGAACCCGTGGTTTGAAAGTGACCTTTTACCGGTGTTGCGAGAACGTGTGCATTGCCTTTTGAAATAAGGACTGCTTTGCGCCGTTCAATATTTGGCAAGTTTCCGATGTCATGGTCAAATGGGATCAAGCAAAAAGCAGGAGGTCACAATGAGCAAACTGGACAAAACCGCCATCGAAGCTGCGCTTGTTAAACTCGATGGCTGGAAACTGGCAGAAGACGGGTTATCAATCGGCAAGGTTTACATGTTCGGTGATTTCAATTCGGCATTTGGTTTCATGACGCGCATCGCGATACAGGCCGAAAAGATGGATCACCACCCGGAATGGTTCAATGTTTATAACAAGGTGGGGGTCACGCTGACAACTCACGACGCGGGTGGTGTTACGCAAAAAGACATCGATCTGGCGACTTTTGCCGAAACGGTTATCGCCCACTAGGTGCTGTGTCGGACGGTAGGGGCTGATCCTTGATCAAAGCTGGAAAATAAACGCCCTGCCATTGCGGGACTGGCAGGGCGTTTTTCGTGGCAGCGGTTCCCGTTTGGGGGGCTGGCTTATTTGGGCTCCAGCCTTACCGCGCCATCGATGCGGATCGTTTCGCCATTAATCATTTCATTTTCACATATATGTAGGGCCAATCGGCCATATTCCGCCGGATCGCCAAGGCGCTTGGGGAAGGGAATATTGGCCGCAAGTGCCTGCTGCATTTCGTCGGGCAGGGCGGTGACCATGGGCGTGCCAAACATGCCCGGAGCAATCGAAACGACACGGATGCCGTGCCGGGCAAGTTCGCGCGCTGCTGGCAAGGTCATCGCGGCAACGCCGCCCTTGGATGCCGAATAAGCGGCCTGCCCGATCTGACCTTCGTAGGCGGCGATGGATGCGGTATTGACGATAACCCCGCGTTCACCACCTTTTGTCGGTTCATTGCGGCTCATGGCGGTTGCGGCAACGCGCATCATGTTGAATGTCCCGATCAGATTAACATTGATCACGCGCGCAAATGCATCAAGATCTGCCGGGCCTTCGCGACCAACAATGCGTTCGCCTTGCAGGATGCCTGCGCAATTGACCAAAATGGATGGAATGCCTTGGGTCTTGATAACGTCGGAAATCGCGTCTTCGACGCTTTTGGCGTTTGATACATCAACCTCGTAACCGATGCCGTCAAGTTCGACTGCTGTTGTTTTGGCGCCTGCTTCATTCAGATCAAAGGCCGCAATCTTTGCCCCGGCGGCTGCAAGCACGCGCGCAGTGGCGGCGCCCAGGCCCGATGCAGCCCCGGTGACAATGGCAATGGATCCCTTGACCTGCATGACATGAAATTCCCTGTTTTAATCCCGATAAACAAATAATAGGTAATTCTATACCAAATTATTTGTTTATCGGGCAAGGGCATTTGACCGTCTGAGTTCAGGGGGAAGCGTTTGGATGTTGCGGTGTGGGTGTGGTCCCGGCTGGCCGGGTGGTTTTCGAACTGTTCAGGTTTGCTGTTCAGGCAATTTTGCGTTCACGCAAGGCAACATAGACTGCCGCTGCGATAATCAGGGCACCACCGGGAAATATCCAGATGTCGGGGACTTCGCCAAACAGGATCAGGGCCAGAATGGCGATGATCGGCAGGCGCAAATAGGAAAATCCGACAAAGAAGCTGTAATCGGCAAGTTGCAGAGCTTTGACATTGCAAACCTGCATGACGTTCATCATCGCGGCCGCCAGCACCATCAGGCCAAGCACATGCCAGCTTGGCGTTTGCCAGACAAACAGGGCCGGAATTAAGGAAACTGGCGTTGTAATCAGCATCAGGTAAAACAGAAGGGCGGTGGTGCTTTCGGTGGCAACCAGTCGCTTGGTGATGAGCCCGGCACTCGCCATGCAGATGGCTGCGGCAATTGGCAGAAGGCTTGCCGGTTGCATGGCGGCCGTTCCGGGCTGAATGATCAACCCAACACCAATAAATCCGACAAAAACAGCAAGCCAACGGTGAATGCGGATGGTTTCGCGCAGGATCAGCGCGGCCAGAATGGTGCCAAATAACGGGACGGTAAAGTTAAGTGTCGTGGCCTCGGCCAGTGGCAGATAAAGCACCGCCAAGAACCACAAACACATTTCCGATGCCGACAGAATACCGCGCAATCCAAGAAGCGGTAGGCGTTTGGTGCGTAAGGGGGCGAATCCACCGCGCATAACTACTGGTGCGATCATCAGCAGTCCGAACAGAAATCGCAGGAATACAGCCTGATAGGGGTGAAGTTCCTCGGTGGAAAAGCGAATTGTCAATGTGAAGCAGGCTGCAAGAATCGCTGCCGATAGGGCATAAAAACTGGCCTGTATCGTGGCAGGTTGGTTTTTGAACCAGTTTTTCATCTGCGTTCTGGCCCATTAATATTTTGTCGATTATCGCGTGACGGGGGCGGGTCAAGGTCAATCGCCGCGGCTGACGGGCCGCGATTGATCCGTCTTGCTTCTTTGGCGAGTTTGGCTTCGCGCCGTGCAATGAACAGTGCGGACCCGATGATCAAACCCGCACCGGGCAACAGCCAGATTTCAGGGACCTCACCGAACATGACCAAGGCGATGGCGACAACAAAGGGCAGGCGCAGATAGTTGAAGCCGACGACGAAACTGTAATCGTATATTCGAAAAGCATTGGTGTTACAGATCTGGGTGATGTTGGCGATAAACGCACCCAGTGCCATCAAACCAAGCGCCTGCAGGCTTGGTGTCTGCCAGACGAGGAGCGCGGGGATGAATGTCAGTGGCGTGGTCAACAGCATCATGTAAAGCACGATGGTTGTACTGTTTTCAGTTCTGGACAGCGACTTGATCGTCAACCCTGCGCTGGCCATGCAAAGGGCGGCGGCAATTGGCAGAAGGCTTGCCAGTTGCATGGTTTCGCTGCCGGGGCGGATAATGATGACGACACCGATAAAGCCTGCCAGAAGGGCGGCTACGCGGTATTTTCGAACCGCTTCACCCAGAAATATCGCGGCAAGGACGGTACCAAACAGCGGGACGGTGAAGTTCAGCGTCGTTGCTTCGGCCAGCGGCATATAGGCAATGGCGGAGAACCAGAAGCTCATGGCCCCCATCGACAGCAAAGCGCGCAACAGAAACAGCGGCATCCGCTGGGTTTTCATCTGTGCAAAACCGGACCGGAGCGCGATGGGAGCGATGAAAAGAAGCCCAAATAAGTTGCGAAAGAAAACAGCCTGCAGCGGATCGATTTCACGGGTTGCTATGCGGACAATCACCGAAAACAGGGCGGCCATAAGCGATGCAATCACGGCGAAAACAGATGCCTGAAGATAGGGGGGCAGGCTGTTAAACCACTTACGCATCAATGCGGCCTGTTTTGTTTCCTGTTTTTCTTTCGGGGGTGCCTTCCGGATCTTCGGGCGGGTTGATGGTTTTCGCCTTGGTGACCGGGATCGCCTGAGAATCCGCGGCTGCCGTTGTCGGCATACGGCGGCGGCGTTTTTCCTTTCTGGCCAGAACAGCTTCGCGGCGCGCGATATAAAGGGTTGAGCCAATGATCAGCGACGCCCCGGCCCAGGTCCAGAAATCGACGGTTTCACCAAACATGATAAAGGCAAGGGCCGCGACAAATGGCAGACGCAGGAAATCGAAGGCCATGACATAGGATTGGTCGGCCGTGCGATTGGCGCGCACAAAAAGCTGTTGTCCCGCAGTCGCCAGAACGGCGATTGCAAGAAGTACCCCAAGCTGTTCCCATGTCGGATTTTGCCAAAAGAAAAGGGCCGGGATCAGTGACAGGGGCGTCATGATCATGCCCATCCATGTGACGATGGCGTTGGCACTTTCACTGCGCGAGAGCATCTTGACCGTTGTTACGGCAAAGGCAGTAAACAGGGTTGCCAGAAGGGCAAGGATCGCACCGGTTTCAAGCGTTTGTCCAATCGGACGCACAATGATCATTGCGCCAATAAAGCCGAGTGCCACAGCCGTCCAGCGGCGCGCCCTAACGGTTTCATGAAGGATCAGGGCAGCAAGGATGGTGGTCAGGATCGGGACCGTGAAATTGATTGCAATCACCTGTGCCGCCGGGGCAATGGCAAGTGCCGAAAACAGGCATAGCATTCCGGCCAGTCCGATGACCGCCCGGATGAAATGCAATTTCAGTTTCAGCGTACGCAGACCAACCAACCGGTCGCGCAGCATCCAGGGGATCATTGGGATCAACCCGAACAGATTACGGAAAAAGGCTGCTTCGAAGGGATGAACTTCGCGTGTGATGTAGCGGATAAGCACCGCCATCGCCGCAAAAAGGATTGCAGCACCGGTCATTAAAAGGGCGCCGCGAAGCGCATCGTCATCCGGAGAAACACGAAAAAGATGCATGATCATCAACGAATAAGACTGATTTTATAAAAAATCCAGCCTTGATCAGCGAAATAGTCCTACCATTTGTTGATGGCGACCCGAAAGTTTCATGCCTACACAGTTTTCGTGTAAGATCGTCTGATATTGATAAAAATTCTTCAGGGGGATGTTTTATGGATGCCATTGATCGCAAGTTGATCGACATTTTGCAGGATGACGCGTCTTTGTCTTATTCGGCGCTGGGGACGAAGGTCGGCCTTTCTGTTTCGGCGGTGAATGACCGTGTGCGCAAATTGCGCGAACAGGGGGTTATCAAGGCTTACCGCGTCGAAGTTGACGGCAATGCGATTGGTCGCGCACTTACCGCAATGGTCTGGTTGCGCACCGACCCGGCCAAGGGAAACAAGAAACTGGTCAAGTCGCTGATCAAGGCAGACGAGGTTCTTGAATGTCATCACATGACCGGCCGATTTGATTTTCTGTTGAAATTGCGCCTGCGCGATACTTCTCATCTTGAAAGCTTTGTGACGGACACGATCAAGGAAGTCCCCGGCGTGGTCGAGGTTATTCCGGAAATTGCCCTGTCTACAGCCAAAGAAACCGGCTTTGTTCCGGCAATGCTTGATGGCGATAAATGATTGGCTGTGCTGAATTATAACCGGTGGAGAGAATTGATTTCATTTGCCTGATATTTGACCAAATATCGGGTAATACTGCCGCAAGAATGCCGCCTTTGGGCGCTTTAAGCACATCATTGCAAGATGTGTTGCCGTAACGCATTTCAAACTTTCCTGTCTTAGAAAACATTTGACAGGAACCTGACGGGTTTTTCGGCCTGTCTCACGATAATGACAAACAGGATGGAGACGCGAATATGATCGAATCGATGAATCTGGTGATCCTGATTGCATCGGTTCTGGTCGTTGTTGCGGTCTTTACCAGTCTGATCAGTTTCCGGGTTGGTGCACCCTTGTTGCTTGTTTTCCTGTTTGTCGGCCTTGGTGCTGGCGAGGACGGGATTGGCGGCATCAATTTCGATAATGCGCCGCTGGCTTATTTTATCGGGTCCATTGCGCTTGCGATGATCCTGTTTGATAGCGGATTTGAAACCCAGCTTCGAACCTTGAAGATTGCAGCCGCACCCTCGCTCGTACTGGCGACGGTCGGGGTCATGTTGACCACGTTTGTCGTTGGCGGGGTCACCTGGCTTGTGCTTGATGTACCATGGCTGGTGGCCTTGTTGTTCGGGGCGATTGTCAGTTCGACGGATGCGGCGGCGGTGTTTTTCCTTTTGCGGGTGGGCGGGATAAATTTGCGCGACCGTACGCGCAGCACACTTGAAGTCGAGTCCGGTTCGAACGATCCCATGGCGGTGTTTCTGACCATTTCACTGGTCGAACTGATCATGCAGGGCGGCGGCGATAATCTGGCGCTGGAGCTGCTTGAACGGTTTGTCCTGCAAATCGGACTTGGGGCTGTTTTGGGTCTTCTGGGTGGCATGGCCATCGTCCAGATGATCAACCGGGTCAAGCTTGAACCTGCCCTTGTTCCGATTGTAACGCTTGCCTGCGCGCTTAGCCTTTTTGGCGCAACCAGTATCGTTGGTGGCAGTGGCTTTTTGGCAGTTTATGTCGCCGGTCTTTATGCCGGCAACAGTCAGATGCGCATGAGTGTCGGGGTGCGCCGGTTCCAGCACGTAACCACCTGGCTGGCGCAGATCGTGATGTTTGTCACCATGGGGTTGCTTGCAACACCGTCACAGTTTGGTGATGTGATCATTCCCGGGGTTATTCTGGCGCTTGTACTGGTGTTTGTCGCCCGCCCGGTTGCGGTATGGCTTTGCCTGATGTTCTTCAACTTCTCACGCAATGATACCGCTTTTATTTCATGGGTTGGTTTGCGCGGGGCGGTTTCCATCCTGCTTGCGATCGTGCCGATGGTGGAAGGTGTTGAATATGGCCAGCTTCTTTTCAACACGGCCTTTATTGTTGTGATCACGTCGCTGCTGTTGCAGGGGTGGACAATCCGGCTGATGGCGCGCTGGCTGGGCATTATGATTCCGCCGCGACACGGGCCGGTTGATCGTATCGACCTTGAACTGCCGGGCAACGCCAATCAGGAGATTGTCGTTTATCGCGTTCACAGCGAAAGTGCGGTGGCAACCGGGCAACGTATTCCGCGCTGGGCACGGCCGAGCCTGATTTTGCGCGACGGCAAATCGTTACGCCCGCACAGTGCCGGGCGCATCGAAGGCGGTGATCAGGTTTATATCATTACCCCACCGCGCCATGTCGAACTGCTTGATCAATTGTTCGCCGGTCCGGCCGAGGGGGCAAATGACGTCGACCTGTTTGGTGATTTCAGTTTCCCACCCGATACCCGTATTGCCGATCTTGGCCGTTTGTATGGCTTTGTGGTTGGGGACGCGGACGAAGAAGCGACCGTTGCCGAAATCCTTGAACGCAACCTTTCGGGCGATATCGAACCTGGGGACCGGGTTGCCTATGGCATGGTTGAACTGATTGTTCGTCGGATCGATGATACGCACGAGATTGTCGAAGTTGGCATGGCGGTCGAACAGAAACCGGTCAAGCCCAAACGCCATCTGCCGATGTTCCATTCGCGCACAGAATTGCTGGCAATCTGGAAGGAATGGCAGCGTCGTCGCCTGCGCGAAAAAATGCGCAAGAAGCGTGGTGATGATGTTCTCGATACCGATGACGTCAAAGAACCCGGAGATGACATGTCGGTTGTCGACGATGCCGCAAATGATGGCGAAAATGATGATATCGGGCCGGTGCGGGCAGAATCGGGTAAAAGCGATAAATCTTAGGGATGGGACGGAAAGTCCATTAGTGTGTCTAATGAATAGATGAGTTTTGCTGGTTTGTCTGTTTGGCAAAAACTGCCCTAAATACCAACGATTGATTTCGTTGGAGTGCCGTCATGGGCCCGCTTGGATTATATAGTGTTGTTGTTCTGATCTGGGGAAGCACCTGGATCGCAATCCAGTATCAGCTTTCGGTCGGGCCGGAACTGGCTGTTGCCTATCGTTTTGTCCTGGCGGCAGTAATTTTGATGGCATGGTGTGTTATCCGCCGTTTGCCTATGCGCTATTCCCTGCGTGATCATGTGTTTATGGCGGCCCTTGGCATATGCCTGTTTTCGCTGAACTACGTACTGATTTACATCGCAAGTGCGCATTTGACGTCGGGTCTTCTGGCGGTAGTGTTTTCGACCATCGTGATCATGAACATGATTAATGGTGCGATCTTTTTCAAGCGACGCCCGGAAACCCGGACATTGATCGGGGCGGCAATCGGGCTTGGCGGGATTTCGCTGGTGTTTGCGCGCGATCTCGCAACGTTTGATCTGGCGGCGGGTGGTAGCGTTGGGTTGCTGGTTTCGCTTGCGGGCAGCTATATCGCGTCGCTTGGCAATATGGCATCGGCACGCAATCAGGCGCGCGGTATTCCGGTGTTGCAGGCCAATGCCTTTGGCATGATGTATGGCTCGATCCTGTTGATCGGATACATCCTTGTTACCGGTATTCCGTTTACCTTTGACACCAGCCCGTCTTTTATTACCGCACTGATTTACCTTTCCCTGTTTGGCTCTGTTCTGGCGTTTGGGTCCTATCTGACACTTCTGGGCAAGATCGGCCCGGATCGCGCGGCATACAGTTCCGTCATGTTTCCGGTAGTAGCGCTATTACTGTCGACCTGGTTTGAAGGATTTGTCTGGGACAGCAATATCGTTCTAGGCGTTGGCCTGACTTTGCTGGGTAATATCGTGATCCTGACCAAACGGATGCCCAAACCGCCCGTCCTTGCCATGAACACAACAGCAGATGCGACAGGTGGTGCTAACCAGACGACAGGCCCCTACGACGCAAAGGCCAGATAAAGCTTTTGAAGTGACGGGGGAGGCGGAATCAAGATGGATGAAATATTATGAACGGAGTTGCCTACTTTCAGCGCATGGCCAATTATAATGCGTGGGCGAACCAGCATATTCTGGACGCATGTGCGGGTCTTGAAGCGGGCGAACTTACCGCCCCGCGGGCTGCTTTTTTCCCGTCGATCATCAAGACACTGAACCATATTCTGGTGGCGGATCGTCTGTGGTTGGGGCGTCTGGTCGGGGTGCCTGAACGTCTGGCGCTTGATGCCGTGCTGTACGCCGGATTTTCAGAATTCCGAACCGCGCGTGAGGCACAGGATGCCAAAATCATCGCCTTTACCGAACAACTTGACGCGGACACATTGGCAAGTGATCTGTCCTATCAATCGATGCTGGCCGGGGCATATACACTGCCGCGCGAGATTGTCTTGGCGCATATGTTCAACCACCAAACACATCATCGCGGGCAGCTTCATTCCATGCTGATCGAGGCCGGTGCCAAGTCACTTTCAATGGATCTGGTTTACTATTGCCTGGAGGTCGATGCGTGATGGCCGATCTTCTGATCCAATATACGCCGTTTCTGATTGCCGCCCTGTTGCTCAATATCTCGCCCGGGCCGGATCTGGCTTATATCAGTGCCCAGACCGCGATCCATGGTCGCAAGATCGGGGTGTTTTCCAGTCTTGGCGTTTGTTCCGGTGCGTTTGTCCATGTGGTTGCCGCAGCCCTTGGGCTTTCGGCCATTCTGGCCACATCGACACTGGCATTCTCGGTGGTGAAATGGGTTGGTGTGGCATATCTGGTGTGGCTGGGGATCGGTGCCTTGCGCAGCAGTTTTGCCAAGCGTGGTCCGGATGATGCGGCATCTGAAATATCTGCGGTAAAGCGGCCTCCGATACCAACCATGACAGCGTTTCACGCATGGCGTCAGGGCGCGATGATCGATGTCCTTAATCCTAAGGTCGCGATTTTCTTTATGGCGTTTCTGCCCCAGTTTGTCGATCCGGTGGCGGGGGATGGTGCGATCCAGTTTCTGGTGCTTGGTACCCTGGTGAATGTCATCGGTTTTTGTGTCGAGACGGTCGTGGTGTTTGCCATCGGATTTGCCGCAACCCGCCTTCGGGCTAACGGGTCGCTCGGTATCTGGCTGCAACGTTCACTTGGCGGGATGTTTATCGCGTTGGGTGTCCGGTTGGCGCTGACCGAGCGTTGATTTATTGAATTCGTCACCCTTCGTTCCCAACCGGTTGGGAAGGATGACGATGCCGGGCCTTTGCATTCAGGCGCAAAGGTCCTTGGTCCGGATTGGTAGCCGGGCCCTCTGGATTTTGCACTCCATCCAGAGCTCTCTTACTGCAAACCAAGACTTGCGCCCGGCTGGGATATCCTCAGGACCGGGCGCCTTTTTTTGCAAGGTGACGCACCAGCATATTTGAAAGCGGGGCAGCCGACAGACCATGTGCGGTTACGCTGATGGCGACGATCATGACGGCGGCAGCAATCAGGGATTCATAGCCCTTTGGATCGATCATGGTGATCATGATCAGCAGGTAAATAACCGACGCGATGCCGCGTGGGCCAAACCAGCCGACATAGAGTTTTTCCGCCAGACTGTAGGGGCTGCCGATCATGCAAATCCAGACGCAAAGCGGGCGCAGGATCGCGAGGCTGACAATCGAGAAGATCAGCATCTCCCATGTCCAAAGCTGATACACAGCCGGGATAACCACCAGACCGAAAATGAAGAAGGTCAGCATGGTAAGTAGTTCTGATTCTGCTTCGCCAAAACTTTCGATAGTTTCGCGGACCTTTTCGGAGAATATGTTCAATGCAAGACCACCAGCGAAGGCCGCGACAAAGCCGTTCCCTCCGAGCTTCTCAGACAGGAAGAAGATGAAAAGTGCTGAAAGCACGCCAAGCAAGCGTTCGAACCGGTCAAGGATGGTGTTGGTGGTAACCGCGTGATTGACGATCTGGCCGATGACATAGCCAGCCAGAAGCCCAACCCCGGCCCCGACGGAAATTTCGATGATCGCCTCGGTCAGCCAGTTGTTGCTGCCTTCACCGACAATATCGGCTTCGAGCAATACAACGGCTGTGAATATTGGTAAAACCAGCCCGTCATTCAGACCGCTTTCGATATTGATCCCCTGTCTGATCGGATCGGGAACCGATTTGTTTTCCAATACCGGTCGGCCAAGGGCCGCATCGGTCGGGCTTACAATCAGGGCAAGGATCAGTGCCGGAAGAATCCCGATGGAAGGGTGAAGGCCAATGATGAAAGCCCATGTCACACCGATGGTCAACGGCAACCCAATCAGGAGCAACCGGTTGGCAAGCCGTATGGCAGGTTTTTCCTTGCGATAGTCAAGGACAGCGGAATCAAGAAACAGAATGATCGCCAGCGTCATTTCGGAAAACCCGGTGGCGAAATGGATGCGATCAGCGAACGGGGCAAGGGGTGCTTCGTGCCATATGCCCAATGGCAATGCGATCAACGCACCGGTTATAACCATCATCATCGGCGAGGATATGTTACGCCGTTGCAGCCTGCGTGATTGCAGGCCGTAAAGCAGTCCGGTTCCCAGAAACAGGATGATGACCCATTCGAACATGATGCGGCCTAACGGAAAGCGGGCGCAGAGATCAGACCGTTGCTGCCCGGATGGTCGAAAGAACGTCCTGATGGCATCGGGCGTCGCCACTCGCGATGACGGAACCGTCACTGAAAATCGTCAGCGGCTTGCCCTGCCAATCGGTCATAACGCCACCGGCACCTTCGACGACCGGGACAAGGGCACAAAAATCATAGGCCTGCAAACCACATTCAACCACGGTATCGGCAAAGCCAAGCGCAACCAACCCATAGGCATAGGCATCAACGCCATACATCGGCTGTCGACATTTGTTCGAAACTGCCTTATAGGCGCGCGCCGAGGCATCGGTGCGGAACAGTTCCGGTGCCGTGGTAAAGAAGGTGGCAGCATCAAGCGTTTCGCATTCGCGGGCGTTGATTTCGTCACCATTCATTGTGCTGGCGCGACCCATAACACCAACCCAGCGTTCATTGGTGATGGCCTGATCAATAATGCCAATAACGGGAACGCCTTTGTGGCAAAGGGCGATCAGTGTCGCAAAGCTTGGTTTGCCCGCGATGAATGACTTGGTGCCGTCAATCGGATCAAGGACCCAGACAAAATCGGCATCAATATTGTGGCGGCCATGTTCTTCGCCAAGAATTCCGTGATCGGGAAGTTCCGCAATCAGGATTGCCCGCATCGCGGTTTCAACTTCGCGGTCGGCAATGGTCACCGGGCTTGCATCGGCTTTGACGTCCACGGCAACAGGGGTGCGGTAATACTGGTGCACGACCGGACGGGCGGTATCGGCCAGTTTGTGGGCGATCTCCAGAAAGTGGTCGAGATTTTCCATTAAAACGCATTCCTTGTTTTGAAACGATTAGTGGCAAACGAAAACAGGGGACAGTTACCTGTCCCCTGTAAAAAATCAATTGATTATCCGGTGAATTTCCCACCCGTTTATTGGGCGGGTGCTTCACCTTCTGCTGCGGGCTCTGCCGGGGCGTCAGCGGCAGGTGCTTCTTCAGCAGGGGCATCGTTGGATTCCGCGGCCTCGGCCGGGGTATCTGCGGCTGCATCTGCTGCGGCGTCGGTGCCTTCAGCTGCGGTGGCTTCTGCCGGATCAGGATAAGGCAGCGGGTTGTCCGACTTGCTGTTAAGCCATGCGATGACAGCAGCGCGATCTTCGGCCTTTTTCAGACCCCCGAAGCTCATTTTCGTGCCTTCGACATAATCGCGCGGCTTGTACAGGAAGTGGTTCAGTTCTTCCCAGCCCCAGGTTCCGCCATGGTTCGCCATGGCGTCGGAATAGGCGAAGTCATCCTTGTGGGCGAACTTGTTACCGACGATGCCATAAAGGTTCGGGCCGGTTTTGTTCGGGCCGCCATTCTCGGTGTCGTGGCAGGATGCGCATTTTTTGAAGACTTTCTCGCCTTCGGCAAGGTCAGCTGATGCCAGCAATGCAAAAATCGGTTCTGGTCCAGCCGGCTCTGCCGGTGCGGCAGCCGGTGCGTTGGCACCAGCCATCAGATCCTCGGAGAACGGGTAAACGGGCGTTTCCAGTTCTTCGGGGTGCACAAGAGCACTTCCGATCTTGCCAACAACTATAACCAAAAGCACAGCACAGATAACACCGGCGACGATCTTGTTGATTTCCATCGTTTTCATGACGGGATCCCTACAGCCTAATCACTCTCAGGTTTCTTTTTTAACAGCTGACCCATGCGCCCCCAAAACGCTCTTAAAGATCACAAGAACGCGCATGCGACAGCAGGTCAGACCGGTCGGAGGGAAACTATACGTTTCAGAGATTTGCATCAACCTTTCTTAAACATAAAGGCGAAAACAGACGAGATATACCTTCGTCATATTCAATTCCGTCTTTCGCAGAATCCCCAAAACCGGCTATTGTCCCGCCGATTCACGACATTGCTTCTTGCACAGGTGATCAGACGCGCGCTTTGCGCGAGATCAAAGCAGGATCAAGCCAGACCGGAGGCCTACATGACTACGCCGCGCAACCCCGTTGTCGTTATTCCTGCCCGTATGGCATCGACACGCCTGCCCAACAAGCCGTTGGCTGATATTCACGGCGAACCGATGATTGTTCATGTTTGGCGCCGGGCAACCGAGGCCGGAATCGGCCCGGTTATCGTCGCGTGCGCCGAAAAGGAAATTGCCGACGCGGTAACGGCGGCTGGTGGTATTGCCGTTTTGACCGATCCGGATTTGCCAAGCGGATCGGATCGGGTGCATCAGGCGTTGCAAGGCTTTGACCCGGATGGAAAATACGACGCCGTGGTCAATGTTCAGGGTGATCTTCCGACGATTGATGCAGCCGATATTCGTGCGGTTTTTGAGCCGCTTGTCGATCCGAATGTCGACATCGCGACTCTGGCGGCTGAAATCTCGCGGCAAGAAGAACGTACAAATCCCAATGTGGTGAAGGCGGTAGCGGCCTTTGGTGCCGGTCGTGTGGCGCGTGCGCTTTACTTCACGCGGGCAACGGCCCCGCATGGCGACGGGCCGCTTTACCATCATATCGGTCTTTACACCTATCGCCGGGCAGCACTTGACCGGTTTGTAAGTCTTCCACCGGCCGAACTTGAAAAGCGTGAAAAGCTTGAGCAGCTGCGCGCACTTGAAAACGGCATGGTGATCGCGGTTGCCCTTGTGAACGGCGTGCCGCTTGGCGTCGATACCCCGGAAGACCTTGAACGCGCACGACTTGTGCTGGGCGCGTAATTAGGCTTTTCTATGTCTTGTCTGGCGGTAAAGCCGCGGGGCATGACATGGAAATCATATTAGATATCAGGAAACAACCAGATGACTGCCCAACAACGTATTGCTTTTCAGGGAATGCACGGTGCCTATTCCGATCAGGCAGCGCGGCGCGCCTTTCCGGGTGCGACGACCGTACCTTGCCGGACGTTTGAGGGCGCATTTGGTGCATTGCGCGATGGTGATGTCGATCTGGCGGTGATCCCGATTGATAACACTCTGGCCGGTCGTGTAGCGGATGTTCACCACATTTTGCCTGACTCTGGAGTGCATATCATTGGCGAGACGTTCCTGCGCATCAATCACGCGCTTGTCGCAGTTCCCGGTGCCAGGATTTCGGATATCAAGGAAATCCGAAGCCACGTTCACGCGCTGGGCCAGTGCCGTAAAATCCGTCAGGAACTTGGCGTTAATACCGTTGTCGGGCCAGATACGGCAGGCTGCGCAAAGGAAGTGGCCGATCTGGGCGATAAAAGCATTGCTGCGATTGCTCCGGTTCTGGCAGCAGAGATTTATGGCCTTGATGTGCTGCGCACCGAGGTCGAAGATGCGGCACATAATACGACCCGTTTCATCATTCTGGCGCGCGAGCCGCTTGATATCGCCAATGACGGCACGCCGGTAGTGACAAGCTTTGTCTTCCGCGTCCGTAACGTTGCGGCGGCCCTTTACAAGGCGCTTGGCGGTTTTGCGACCAATGGGATCAACATGACCAAGCTTGAAAGCTATATGGTCGAGGGACATTTCACCGCAACCCAGTTCTTTGCCGAGGTCGAAGCCCATCCAGAACAGCTTGGTCTTCGCCATGCGCTTGAAGAACTTCAGTTCTTCTCGCACGAGGTCCGGATTTTGGGTGTTTACCCGTCTCATTCCTTCCGTCGGGAAAATGATCTTCCCGCCGAATAGATCGGCTTAGATCCTTTTCGATAAAGAAAACGGGCCATTTCCTGCGAAATGGCCCGTTTTGCTTAAGCCTCATCCGTTTTGTTTGAGGCTATTTTCTTCGCAGCGATCAATTCTCAGCCTGCTTGATCAGATCGTTCGAGAAGCGGTGAATGATCTGTGTCAGTTCCGAAGACCGCGACGAAAGTTCTTCGGACGCGTTGCGCAGATCGCCCGCATGGGTGGTTGTGCTTTGCGCGTTCTTCATGGTTTGATCGACACTATACGAAATCTGTTTGACGCCATCCGCACTGCGATTGGCATTGCCCGCGATTTCCTGTGTGGCTGCGCCCTGTTCTTCAATTGCCGCCGCAATGGCGGTTGACGCAGACCGGACCTGATCAATGGTTTCCGACACGCGCGAAATACCCGTAACCGCACGCTCGGTGCCTTCGACGATGCCGTTGATCTGGGCCGCGATTTCCTCGGTCGCGCGCCCGGTCTGGGTGGCAAGGTTTTTGACTTCGCTTGCGACCACCGCAAAGCCCTTGCCCGCATCACCTGCACGGGCGGCTTCGATGGTTGCGTTCAGGGCCAAGAGGTTGGTCTGGCCCGCGATGTCGTTAATCAGGCTGACGATTTCCTTGATTTTATCAACGGCTTCGGACAGGCCGCCAACATCGTCAGAGGCGCTTTGGCTTTCATGCGTTGCGCGTTCGACAGTGTTTGACATCTGAGAAATCTGAACGTTGATTTCCGTGATCGAGGAAGAAAGTTCCTCGGTCGCGGCGGCAACCGCGTCAACATTCTGTGACACGGACCCGGCGGCAGATGCGACCTGCTGGCTTTGATCAAGAATGCCTTCGGCGTTGTGTGACATACTAACTGCAAGTTCACCGCTGCGTTTAACCGATTGGTCAACGGCACCGGCAATACCACCAACTTCGCTCTCGAGTTTTTTGGCGATGTTGCGGATATTGGTGCGCCGTTCTTCTTCGGCTCTCTGTTTCTGGATGGCGGCGTCTTTTTCAAGCTGCTGGGCCTGCGCGGATTTGTCACGCAGGGCAAGAACGCCAGATGCCATGTCGCCGATTTCGGTAAAGTTGGAATCCGTCTCAACTGGTGCCTGATAATTGCCTTCGGCAATTGTCGCGATCGAACGGTTCAGGCCGACGATGCTTTTGGTGATACGGGTGCCGACGAACCAGGACAACACGCCGGCGATGACGATCGCGATCACAGAGATAATCGCGATACGTTGCATCACAGACTGAAATTCTGCGGCGACGTCATCCATATAGACGCCCGCACCTAATGCCCAGTTCCAGCCCGGAATCGGGCGAACATATGCGGCCTTTTCGACCAATGTATCGCCCATGCCTGGTTTTTTGGTTTCATAGGTTATCACGCCACCACCGGCCTTGGCGGTTTTGACGATCATCTGGCGCACTTTGCTGTCGGGGTTGCATTTGCCGACATCTTCGGGGCTGAGCGGATCAAGAACCATGCAATGGTTATAATCGGTGGCGTATATGTAGTTCTCCCCATCAAAGCGATACGCATTGAGCAATGAAAGCACTTCTGCCTTGGCGGCGTTTTCATCCATATCGCCCGCTTTGACCTTGGCAATATATGAATCAACGATCGTTACCGCACCCTCGGTCAGATGTTCGATCTGTTCGAACTTACCGTTACGCAGGCTGCTTTGATAATTCAAAGCGACTGTCGCGATAATCGCGAGAAGTGTCAGCAGGCAGATGGCCGGGATCGAAAAAATCCCCGTAACAACCCGAAAACGCATATTTCTTCCCCTTACGCGTTATTTAAGCGACCGATAATGCACACAAATTAGGCATGCATAGATTAATTCCGCGTTACATATGGGAATGGTGAATGCGTTTTTGCATGGCTGCCCGGCGCAGGGATTGATTGACTTTGTTTCGGGGGGCATGTATCACCCCGTTCATTCCTTCGCTTGTAGGGCAGATTGAGCTGTCAGGAACTGTGTGAAAAGGCGAGGGCGGCGATGACGTGATGACGTCATGGCCTCATCATATGCCTCTCATGCAGGGTCCGAAGCAGCGGCTTGATCGCCGTGCACCGGTCGCTATTGCTGTCGAGCAGGCACATCATGGCGCGAACATGGCGCCGACCGGATTTTGAAGGACTTTCCTTTATGACTAATTTTGAAGGGCTCAACCTTATCGAGCCCCTGCTGCGCAACGTTGAAGCTTCTGGTTTCACCGCACCGACCGAGATTCAGGCAAAAACCATTCCGGCTTTGCTTGAGGGTCGTGACCTGATGGGGATTTCCCAGACGGGCGGTGGTAAAACCGCTGCATTCTGCCTTCCGCTGTTGCAGCGCCTTGCCGAAAACCCGAAACGCCCGGCACCGGGCCAGCCGCGCGCGCTTATTCTTGCGCCGACGCGTGAACTGGTAAACCAGATCGGTCAGTGCCTGCGTGATTTCAAAAAAGGCATTCGCCTGTTCTCTTCTGTTGTTTACGGTGGCTCGCCGATGGGTCCGCAGATTCAGGAACTGCGCCGTGGTGTTGACATTCTGGTTGCGACCCCGGGTCGTCTGCTTGACCATATGTCACGCAATACCATTCGTTTTGATGACATCGAAGTCTTCATTCTCGACGAAGCCGACCGTATGCTCGATATGGGCTTCTCGGAAGACGTTCTGACCGTTGCCGAAGTGCTGCCGCGTGATCACCAGACGGTGATGTTCTCGGCAACCATGCCGCCAGCTGTCAAACATCTGACCGACCGTTTGCTGAACAATCCGGTTAAGGTTGAAACCGCGCCGCAGTCCAGCGTGACCGAGCGTGTGACCCAGCGCGGCATGTTCGTGAAACGTCACGACAAGACCTCGCTTCTGGTTCAGTTGCTGAAACGTCAGGAAAGCGAACGCGTTCTGGTTTTCACCAAAACCAAAGCCGATGCGGACGAGCTTTCGTTCCAACTGCGCGATGAAGGTGTCGATACCGACGCCATCCATGGTGACAAGCAGCAGCGTATTCGCCAGAAAATCCTGCGTAACTTCCGTAATGGCCAGTTCCCGGTCCTGATTGCAACTGACGTTGCAGCACGTGGGATTGACGTTCCGGGCATCACGCATGTCATCAACTATGACCTGCCGACCGATCCGGAAAACTATGTGCACCGCATTGGCCGTACCGGTCGCGGCAGTGCCGAAGGCATCGCGATTTCGTTCTGCGAACCGCGTGACGTTCGTCATCTGCGTAACATCGAACGCGTGATCGGCCAGCAGGTCGAGATCGACGAAGATCATGAATTCCATTCGGCTCCTCCGGCCCGTTCGTCGGGTGGTGGCGGTCGCGATGGTGCTCGTGGTGGTCGCGGCGGATTTGGCGGCGGCCGTGATGGCGGTCGTGGCCGTGGTGGTTTCGGCGGCGGTCGCGATGCTGGCCGTGGTGGTCGCGGTGGATTTGCTGGTGGCCGTGATGGTGCCCGCGACGGTGCCCGTTCATTCGGCGGCCCGCGTCGTGCCGAAGGTGACCGTGATGGTGCACGCCGTTTCGAAGGGGATCGCGAAGGCGGTCGGGCTTTTGGTGGTGATCGTGACGGTGGTCGTGATGGCGACCGTCGTTTTGGCCAGTCAGATCAGCCGCGTGGTGATCGCGGTGGTGATCGTCCGGCCCGTTCGGATCGCAACGACCGCGGTGGTGACCGTTTTGATCGCAAGCCGCGCTTTGATCGCGCTGCTGCCGACCAGCGCCCTGATCGTGCAGAGCGTTCTGATCGTACCGAGCGCACGGACCGTGGCACCAACTTCCGCCCGCGTGGCGAAGGTGCACCGGCACGTGATGGCGAGCGTCGTTTTGCTGACAAACCACGTGGCGAACGCGGTTTCAAAAATCGAGATCGTGATACCCGCGGTCGTGATTTCAGTGATCGTCCGCGCCGTGCCGAAGGTGGTCGTGGTGAAGTCCGTGGTGGAAACCAGGGCATGAAGCGCCGTTCCGCCTAAGTCATTTTGCCTTTCTCTTTCCGCCTTTTGCTGACAGTTCCGGGCAATCTGAAGATTTTAAAAGAAGCCTCCGCTTTGCGGGGGCTTTTTTGATTTCAGTATCATCCAACGGTTGGTGTGTAATTGTGGTAATGTGCGAAAAAAAACACATACCGGATGATGAATATGCTCGTGAGTCTCCTTACATTACTCACAAAATAATCGACGCTGCGAGATTGGTGATGCGGTTGGAGAGTGATGGATATGCAGTTGATGACCCGGACAGGGTATTTAGCGTCCATTTGCGTTGCTGGTTTAATCGCAGCAAACATTGCCCATGCCAAGGACGCCTCACAGAATTTTGCGGTCGATAATGGTGGCGTGCGGGATTGCAACCATTTGATTGCATCGGGAAACCCGGATTACCCACCCTATCTTTGGCCAGCCGACGATGGTTCTGGTCATCTGATTGGTGCGGCTGCTGAATTCCTGCAGCGGGTTGGTGATGCCGCGGGCATTAACATTGAAGTCGTCAATACCGGTAGTTGGGGGCGTGTGCAGCAGCACATGCGTGAGGGTGGCATCGATATGATCGCAGGTGCCTTCTTTACGGTGCCGCGACTTGAATACATGGATTATTTTTATCCGGCATTCCAAGGGACGCGTACGGTCATCTGGACCAAAGCCAACATTGATATCAATTATCGCCAATGGTCGGATCTGCGCGGGCTTGAGGGGCTTACAGTCATCAACAACAGTTTCGGGCAGGAATTCGACAGCTATGCAGTCCAAAACCTGACCATTCGGGAAGTTCCAAGCCTTGAACAAGGTTTGATGATGCTGGATCGTAATCGCGGAGAATATCTGATTTACGAAGAGTTCCCCGGCAAAGCTTTTGCTGCGCGGGAAAAGATTGACGATATTCGCAGCTATGATATCGCGGTAAGCGAAGAAAGCCTGTATTTGACCATGTCGCATAAGTCGCCCTGCAATACCGGCGCGATGCGTGGCCGTATTGCTCAGGCACTTTTCAAGCTTGTGGGCGACGGCGTGATGGATGAAATGCTCGAAGCCAGCATCGCCCGCTGGAGCACCGGCACAAACTGACCCCCGATGAGTTGATATAAAGTTGAAAACCGGCCTTTTGCCTCTTGCGATCATAAATAGGTATAGTGATGCGGATTTTTATTTGACGTTTACGTTAACGTTAACGTAAACTACAACAGATTTGCTTCATAACCCGTGATGACCGGTGCTCGATATATTGAACCGGCATGACTGCAGGCAGGACAGGACCGCAAGATGGCACAGTTTGAGTCGCAAAATCCGAACTATGATGCTGAAGTCCGGCATCGGTTTTCTCAGCAGCCCTACAATCTTTCGATCGGGGCCGAGGTCGTTGATGTGAAGCCGGGGCGGGTCGAGATTGTCGTGCCGTCACGCGCGGATCTGATCCAGCATAACGGCTATTTTCATGGCGGCCTGATCGCCGGGCTTGCCGACATCGCGGGCGGCTTTGCTGGATGGAGCCTCGTTGCCGAAGATCAGGGCATGCTGACCATCGAATACAAGCTTAACATCGTCGCGCCGGGCATGGGCGATCAGTTGCGCGCGGTTGGCGAGGTGGTTTCACGCGGTCGGTCGATCATTGTCACCCGCATCGATGTCTTTGGTATGAGGAATAGTGAGCCGGTTCTGTGTGCGACGTCGCTTCAGACGCTCAAGGTCATGAAGCTGCCGCCGGAATTATTAAGTAACGCTGCATAATCGGTTTAATTATTCACTTTTATCAAAAAATCAAAACACCCAGGGCAGGAATAGTAAAATGGCATTTTTCGACTTTCCCGGATTGAAATTTGATCTCGGCGAGACCGCAGAAGCGATCCGCGAAACCGTTTCATCCTTCGCCGAGGCAGAAATCGCGCCGCGCGCGGCCGAGATTGATGAAAAAAATCAATTCCCCAATGATCTGTGGCGCAAATTTGGCGATCTTGGTCTGCTGGGTATGACAGTCCCCGAGGAAGATGGCGGAACCGGGCTTGGCTATCTTGAACATGTGATTGCCATGGAAGAAATCAGCCGTGCATCGGCATCGGTTGCACTTTCCTACGGGGCGCATTCCAACCTGTGTGTCAATCAGATCAAACGCAATGCCAATGCCGAGCAAAAGGCAAAGTACCTGCCAAAGTTGATGAGTGGTGAACATGTCGGTGCGCTTGCCATGAGCGAACCGGGATCCGGTTCCGATGTGGTGTCGATGAAATTGCGGGCAGAAAAAAAAGGTGACCGTTTCATCCTGAATGGCAACAAAATGTGGATCACCAATGGTCCGGATGCCGATACGCTGGTGGTTTATGCCAAAACGGATATGGATGCCGGGCCCAAGGGTATTACGGCATTTATTATCGAAAAGGGTTTCAATGGTTTCTCGACGGCGCAGAAGCTCGATAAACTGGGGATGCGGGGGTCAAACACCTGCGAACTGGTGTTTCAGGATTGCGAAGTGCCCGAGGAAAATATCCTTGGGAATTTGAATGGCGGCGTTCGTGTTTTGATGAGCGGCCTTGATTATGAGCGTGTCGTTCTGGCCGCCGGACCGACCGGCATCATGCGCGCCTGCATGGACGTGGTCGTGCCCTATATTCATGAACGCAAACAATTCGGCAGGGCGATCGGTGAATTCCAGCTGATGCAGGGCAAGATGGCCGATATGTACACCACAATGAATGCCTGCCGGGCCTATGTTTACGAGGTCGCCAAGGCATGTGATCGTGGTGAAACATCACGCAAGGACGCGGCAGGAGTGATCCTTTATGCTGCCGAAAAAGCGACCTGGATGGCGCTTGAAGCCATTCAGACGCTGGGTGGTAATGGTTATATCAATGAATACCCGACGGGACGTTTGCTGCGCGATGCCAAGCTTTACGAGATTGGCGCAGGCACCAGCGAAATTCGCCGCATGTTGATTGGCCGTGAACTTTTCGGCGAAACCGCCTAATCCCCATATTTGGAATACAGGATCAGATCCATGAGCAATTCAGACCCCATCGTTATCGTTTCCTGTGCCAGAACCCCGATGGGCGGCCTGCAGGGGGATTTCGCAACCGTTACCGCATCCGAACTGGGCGGCGTTGCCATCAGGGCCGCGCTTGAGCATGGCCGTGTTGCTGCCGAAGATGTTGACGAAGTCATTATGGGTAACGTTCTGCCCGCTGGTCAGGGACAGGCCCCGGCGCGTCAGGCCGCATGGAAGGCGGGTATCCCGCGTTCTGCCGGTGCAACCACGATCAACAAGATGTGCGGATCGGGCATGAAGGCCGTGATGTTTGCCCATGATACGCTGGTCGCCGGTGGCGCCAATGTCATGGTGGTGGGCGGCATGGAAAGCATGACCAATGCGCCGTTCCTGCTTCCGAAAATGCGGTCGGGCCACAAATACGGCCATGACATGGTTTATGACCATATGGCGCTGGATGGGCTGGAAGATGCCTATGACAAGGGCCGTTCGATGGGCACTTTTGCCGAGGCAACAGCCGAAAAATACGGATTTACCCGCAAAGCACAGGACGACTATGCCATCACGTCGCTGACCCGTGCGCAGAATGCTGCCAAGTCAGGCCATTTTGCTGATGAAATTGCCCCGGTGACCTATGCCACCCGTAACGGCGAGGTTACCATTGATGCCGATGAACAGCCGCCCAAGGCCAAGCCGGAAAAAATCCCGACCCTGCGCCCGGCATTCGCCAAGGACGGCACAGTAACCGCGGCCCATTCGGCATCGATTTCCGATGGGGCGGCGGCTCTTGTCATGATGCGCGCGTCGGAAGCCGAAAAGCGCGGGCTTAAGCCGCTTGCCAAAATCGTTGGTCAGTCTACCCACGCCCAAGAACCTTGCTGGTTCACGACGGCTCCGATTGATGCGATCAAAAAGGTGTTGGGCAAAACCGGCTGGTCCAAGGACGATGTTGATCTGTGGGAAATCAACGAAGCCTTTGCCGTGGTGGCGATGGCCGCCATCCGTGATCTGGAACTTGATCACGGCAAGGTCAATGTCCATGGCGGTGCCTGTGCGCTGGGCCATCCGATAGGTGCCACCGGTGCGCGGTTGTTGGTGACCCTGATCCATGCGCTTAAAACCCATGGCGGGACCAAGGGCGTGGCGTCGCTTTGCATTGGTGGCGGTGAAGCCACGGCGGTCGCCATCGAGCTGCTTTAAGTTTTTGGTAAATTATGTGAACGAAGTTACGCCCCTGTGATCGGAGGGTTCGGCTTTCTGATGACAGAAAACCGTGATCCTGCTATCGGAATTGCGGTTTTGGCGCAGGGGCGAGACTGCTTGCGCGACACCAACACCAAGGTATCATAGTCAAGGGACAGCCATGCAAGATGTGTTGAGCCTGGCGGCGCAAAATCTTCTGTCGCCCATCGTACTTTTCTTTGTTCTGGGGGTGGGGGCTGCCCTTGCGCGATCCGATCTGACGATCCCCGAAGCCGTGGCCAAAGGCATATCGCTTTATCTGCTCTTTGCCATTGGCTTCAAGGGCGGGGTTGCGGTCTCAGATAACGGGATCGACCTGACCTTGGGTATGACCCTGATGGCAGGTGTGATCCTGTCCTTCGTTCTGCCCTTTATCGCCTTTGGCCTTTTGCGGTGGATATCGCAACTCAGCCGGACAGATGCCGCCGCCGTTGCCGGGCATTATGGCTCGATCTCGATCGTGACGTTTGTTGCGGCGACCTCGGTCCTGCAAAGTTCCGGCATTGTGGCAGAGGGTTACATGGTTGCTGTCGCGGCGGCGATGGAGGCACCGGCTATTTTCTCGGCCCTGTTACTTGTGTCATCGGGCGGTAAGGGGCGGATGGATGGCGCGTTGATCCGTGAAATCCTGCTCAATGGTTCCATCGTTTTGCTTGTCGGCAGTTTCTTTATCGGCTGGATCACCGGGGCTGAGGGCATGGCAAAGATCGAGGCGCTGATTGTTTCACCCTTCCAGGGGGTTCTTTGCCTGTTTCTGCTTGATATGGGGCTGGTTGCGGGGCGTGGGCTTAAACAGGGTCGTGCCGTGCTGCGTGCGGGGCCACTGGCCTTTGGTGTGATGATGCCGGTGATCGGCTCCTGCCTTGGTCTGGTATTTGCGTTGCTGATCGGCCTGTCACTGGGGGGTACAGTGCTTTTGATGGTTCTGGCCGCCTCGGCAAGTTATATTGCGGTGCCTGCGGCCATGCGTGTCGCCCTGCCAGAGGCCAATCCGTCGGTCTATCTTACGCTGTCGCTTGGCGTGACGTTCCCCTTCAACCTGACGCTTGGCATTCCGCTTTATCTTGCGATGGCCAGCGCCGTTCACGGAGGTTAATCCCATGGAAAAGCATGATGCCAAACGCGTGGCGATCATTATCGAAGCCATTATGGAAAGCCGCCTGCGCCAGGCGCTTGAGGGGGCGGGGGTTACCGGCTTTTCCGTGCTGCCGGTGCTTGGTGGATCGGGGCGGTCAGGCAGCTGGAGCCGTGACGATACCGTGTCGCGCGGCGGCGGCATGGTTCAGGTGATCTGCATTATTCGCCCGGAGAAACTTGACCGGATGCTTGAAGCCGCGTTCGAGGTGGTGGATCGTCATATCGGCGTTGTCACGATCAGTGACTGTCAGGTGCTGCGCGCGGATCGTTTCTAGAAACGTCAGGGTTTGGTTGTCTGCGAAACAAAGGAGATCGTACGTTTAGAACGGTTCAAAAGGTTTGAATGGGGACTATCAACTTGGGCAATTTGGTCCTATTTTGTCGGCAGCGTTATGACAGAATAGGGGACTTCGCGAGATGTCAAAGCCAACCGTTGATCGGATGCTTGCCGGGTTCAAGAGCTTTAAGGCGATGTATTATGATCAGCGCCCGGAACGCGTCGAGGACCTGGTCAATATGGGCCAGCGCCCGGAAGTTCTTCTGATTGCCTGTTCTGATTCCCGCGTTGATCCAGCCATCCTGACCAATGCCGAACCGGGCGAGATGTTTGTTATCCGTAACGTGGCAAACCTTGTTCCGCCCTATGAGCCCGATGAGAATTACCACGGTACGTCGTCGGCGATCGAATTTGCGGTGCGTGATCTCAAGGTCAGGGACATCGTCATTCTGGGCCATTCGGCGTGCGGTGGTATGGAGGCTCTGGTCGAGCACGGCGAAGCGGGCAAGGTGCCGGATCGCGACTTTATCGGCGAGTGGGTCAGCATTGCGAAATGCTGTCTGGAACATGGCCCGGATGTCGACAAGGTATCGCGTCATTCGATCCGTAACTCGCTGCAAAACCTGATGTCGTTCCCGTTCATCAAGGAACGGGTCGAAGCTGGCGACCTCAAGCTGCATGGCTGGTGGTACGGCATGAAAGAAGGAATCCTGTGGCGCTTTGATGCCGAGCAGGACAAATTTGTTCAGGGCGAAGAATAGGCCCGGCCTGATGAAAACGATCTTCTGATCGCATGGCCGGTGCATCGCCCAATTGGGAGGGTGACCGCCATGCGGTTGGAAGAACATCAGATCATGGTGCGCGATACCGCGCGCGAGTTCGCCGAAAATGAACTCAAACCTCATGCCGCAAAATGGGACATCCACCATACCTTTCCGGCCGAAGCGATTGCCGGATTGGGAGAGCTTGGCTTTTTGGGCATGCTGGTGCCCGAAGAATATGGCGGGGCGGGCATGGATCACGTCGCCTATGCGCTGGCACTCGAAGAAATAGCTGCTGGCGATGGGGCAACCTCCACCATCATGTCGGTGCATAATTCGGTCGGGTGTATGCCGATCCTGAAATTCGGTACCGAAGATCAGAAAGAAAAATATCTGGTCCCGATGGCGCGTGGCGAAAAGATCGGCGCATTTTGCCTGACCGAGCCGCAGGCAGGCTCGGATGCCAGCGCATTGCGCACACGTGCCGTGCGCGACGGCGATCACTGGATTATCAACGGTTCCAAGCAATTCATCACGTCCGGCAGTGAGGGTGATGTGGCGATTGTCTTTGCCGTTACAGACCCGGAAGCAGGTAAACGCGGTATTTCGGCCTTCATCGTGCCAACCGATACGCCGGGCTATGTCGTTTCGCGGGTCGAGGAAAAGCTTGGCCAGAATGCATCGGACACCTGCCAGATCACCTTTGTCGAATGCCGGGTGCCCGGTGAATACATGCTGGGTGAAGAGGGGCAAGGCTATAAAATCGCACTCGCGAACCTTGAAGGCGGGCGCATCGGCATTGCTGCCCAGTCTGTCGGCATGGCGCGTGCCGCATTTGAAGCTGCGCGTGATTACGCCAATGAACGCGAGACGTTCGGTAAAAAGATCATAGAACATCAGGCGGTGGCATTTCGCCTTGCCGATATGGCGACGAAAATCGATGCGGCCCGTTTGCTGGTCCATCGTGCTGCCGAACTTCGCGACGATCACAAACCCTGTTTGACCGAGGCCTGCATGGCCAAGATGTTCGCATCCGAAATCGCCGAAGAAGTCTGTTCGGCGGCAATCCAGATTCATGGCGGATACGGCTATCTGAAGGACTTTCCGGTCGAACGCATCTATCGTGATGTCCGGGTTTGCCAGATTTATGAGGGCACATCCGATATCCAGCGCATGGTGATCGCGCGATCACTGGCCGATTAAGTGCCGGGTGGTGGGCCAAATCGATCTAGATAGCGTTCGGCACGGGGCAGCGCGTTGTGAAGAAACTGATCGGGTTCGCGCAACCAGAGGCCTTTGATTTCCTTTGATTTTTTCTCCGATATCAGAATGTTGCGAGGCAGCAGGGTTGGTTCAGCATTCCATCCCGGCCAGTGTTGCCTTGCCCGCTTGAAGTAATGGGCGATCAGGTCGGTACGTTTGCTGTAACCATGATAGTCAAACGCCCACTCGTTCCATATGACGATGATATGGTTGCCGGTATAGCCTTCAAACGGTCGGAGCCAGAGTGGCTGCATCGTGCTTGTTGCGTGCAGTTCAAGAAATGCGTGTGCGAGAATGTGACAGGCACCGCAGGCAAAAAAGACCCTGTCGGGCAGATTCCAGCGTTTGACAGGATCGGATTTGCAGTAATGCGCGGTACGGGGCTGATACATTCCTGTGTTCCGGGTCTATTTTCCGGGAAGCAGATTGTGTTTGTCGAGCAATCGGCGGAACTGATGATAATTCAGGCCAATCTGTTTGGCAGCTTCGGTCTGATTGTTGGTATTGTCTGCCAGTGCCTTTTCCAGAAGGCGAATTTCAAAGGTTGCAACTTCTGATTTGAAGTCGATGCCGGTATCGTTTCGAGAGGTCGGGGTTTCGGTATTGACAGGTTCGGTTTTGCCTGCGGTTTCGCTCCAGATGCCCGCAAACGGATCAAGGACAATGCGCGAAAGCGGGCTTTCGTCATCCTCGGCGAGATAAAGGCTTCGTTCAACTGCGTTACGCAATTCGCGCACATTACCTGGCCATGAATGGGTCAAGAGCTGTCGGGCGGCGGCGGGGGTAAACCCGGCAAAGACCGAACGGGACAGGCGTTTGGTCATTTCAAGCGCAAATTGTTCGGCCAACGGCAGGATGTCATCGGACCGTTCGCGTAGCGGCGGTACGGCAATGACATCAAAAGCCAATCGGTCGAGCAGGTCGGCGCGAAACTTCCCGGTTTTGGCCAATTCGCGCAGGTTTTCATTTGTCACACCAATGACGCGGGCATCAACTTCGATCACTTCGGAGCCGCCAACCCGCTCGATCTCGCCATACTCCACCACCCGCAGGAGTTTTTCCTGCACCACCGGGCTTGCGGTGGCGATTTCATCGAGAATGATGGTGCCGCCATGTGCGCGTTCAAATCGCCCGACATGACGTTTGGTTGCCCCGGTAAAGGCTCCGGCCTCGTGCCCGAACAGTTCGGTATCAAGCAGGGTTTCGGACAGGGCCGCGCAATTGACCTTGACCAGCGGGCCGCCCCAGCGACGGGACAGATAGTGCAGGCGTGAAGCAATCAGTTCCTTGCCCGATCCCCGTTCCCCGATCACAAGGCATGGCCGTTCAATTGGCGCCAGACGTGAAACATGTTCAAGGGCGGCCAGAAAAACGGGGTCTTCACCCAATATCGGTTGCAAGCTATCCATTTCGCGAAAAACGTTATCGAAAAAAGACAAAATTGTCGCGATAAAAGTTAATTGGATAAGGCGAGTGATTCTAAGTCATTGATTTTATTGGATGTCAAAACTGGCATGGCATTTGAAATAGAGAGATCAGAATTTTTGCGTCCCCCGTATTTTTAAGGAGATCAGACAATGGGCGTGTTTTCGCGTTTGTCCGATATCGTAAATGCCAATATCAACTCGCTTCTGGATCGTGCCGAAGATCCGGAGAAAATGGTTCGGTTGATGATCCAGGAAATGGAAGATACTCTGGTTGAAGTCCGTTCCGCCGCCGTCAAGGCGATTGCCGATAAGAAAGAGGTCGAGCGCAAGCTCAAGAAGCTTCATGACGGTCAGATTGAGTGGGAAGGCAAAGCGGAATTTGCCATTTCCAAAGGCCGTGATGATCTGGCGAAAGGTGCGCTGATGGCGCGTCGCCGTCTGGCCGATCAGAGCATCGTGCTGGAGCGCGAGCTTGAAGTGATCGAGGAAACGCTTGGCAAGTTTGACGATGACTTGAACAAGCTTCAGAGCAAGCTTAACGAAGCCAAGGGCAAGCAGCGTGCGGTTGAAATCCGCATGCAGACTGCCGAAAAGCGTGTCAAGATGCGGGAAAAGCTGCATTCTGGTCAGATCGATGAAGCATTGCTGCGCTATGAGCAGATGGAACGCCGCATTGATGAGCTTGAGGCCGGTGCGGACTCCTGGGATCTTGGTCGCGGGCAGAGCCTTGAAGAACAGTTCGAAGACCTTGAAGCCGAGCTTGGGATCGAGGACGATCTGAAAGAGCTTAAAGCGCGGGTCAAGAAAGACAAATAATCAGCGGTTCGCGTGTTTCGATGCGATAAGCTGCAACAAAGGTTGAGCTGACAAAGATGTGGGCGATTGCTGTACCGTTAATTGTGTTTGTTGTCGTTGTCGGCCCGGTTTGGGTTGTGTTTCACTACATAACACTTTGGAAACGGATGAAAGCCGAACAGCAAAAATCCAGTCCGGAACAGGTGGCGAAGGAAAAGGAAATCGTCGCCACGCTCAAAGGCCGGGCAGAACGCCTTGAAAATCGTGTCGAAACACTTGAACGCCTGTTGGATGCCGAGGTTGCCGAATGGAGGAACAGGATATGACTGCACAGCAAGCTGCTGCCGGTGCCGGCTATCAGCGCGGTCACAATAAACATCGTCATGGCGGTTGCCGTTTCCGGCGTGAGGGCAAGGACGGCAAGGAGTGTGGTGGCGTCATTCGCCGCACGACCCGGGGAATTGCCGAAAAGTTTGGTATCCCGCGCAAAGGTGTGCTGATCGCCTTTATCCTGATCCTGATTTTCAGCTTCCCTGTCGGTGTGATGCTGTTCGCCCTTGCGTGGGCCTATGTGCATCATCCGGAATGGTTTGATGGTCTGCGCGGCAAGTTTCGCGGGGCCGGTCGGACGGGGTCGTATAATGCCTCGACCGCGCATGCCGACGCGCCAGAAGAGCGCCCGACCATGGGTGTCGATTTCGAAGAGCCCTGGATGGAAGACCTTCGCGAGAAATTCGATGACCTTGAACGCCGGACCGGTTCAATGGAAGGTTACGTTGCTTCTGGTGATTACCGGCTGGCATCGGAACTTGAAAAGATGAAAAAAGACGATGCCAGCGGCAAGAAAGACGCCGATGGCAGCGACGATGATGCTTCGACCTCCCCCAACGATAAAGCGTAGTCGATGCTGCGATGACATCGGTATCAATCCCCCCTGCTTCGCAGTGATATTGAGTTATCCCGCAGCTTCACCTTTCGAGCCGGACCTGTTTCTACGGGTTCGGTTTCTTTTTTTGTTTTTGTTCGTGATCGCAACTATTTGCTGAAAAATAACCAAATAGCATTTATCACTATACCTAATTTAAAGGTTTTCTGACTAGCTTGGTGTCCTCTGGCGATATCTGGCGGGAAAGCCTGCCAGCAAAACGGGGGGTGATATGGCGGCCATGATCGAACATCCGGGCGAACAGGATTTTCTGCATCGGTTGATGCTTGATAATCCGTGGTGGGATGGCATCACCGATGATCTGGTTCATGATCTGCCGCAGCGTGCGTTTTTCAAACGGTTCTGGGCCGCAATTGAAAAAAACGACGGAACAAAGGCCGTTGTTTTAACCGGGCCGCGTGGGGTGGGTAAGACCGTCATGTTGCGGCAGGCCGTTGCCGAATTGCTTAATGCCGATACACCACGTCGACATGTTTGCTATATCTCGCTTGAGCACCCGCTGTTTCTTGAAATCGATTTGCCGCGACTGCCAAAAATACTCCGTTCCATGCGGGGTATATCGGCAGATCATCCGCTTTGGCTGTTTATCGACGAGGTGTCCTATCAGCGCGATTGGGAAGACCGGGTTGCAAAATTGCTGGTGGCGGACCCGATGTTGCGCGTGGTTGCGGTTAGTGCGTTGGCACCCAATCCAAACGCGCTTGGTCATATTCAAAGCTTGTTTTTACCGCCTTTCAGTTTCGCCGAATATCTTGAGCAGCGCGGGATCGCGCCGTCAGACGTCTTGCCGCAAACACCCAATGTCGGGCGCTATACCGCCGATATTCCCGATGGCCTGATCGAGCTTAACGACCTGTTCGAAGCCTATATCAACGAAGGCGGTTTCCATGATCGTGACGGCGAGGCGGGGGCAATCCATCGATCGCTTCATTCCGATCTTCCCGGGTTGCACGGCATTTCAAATCCATCGGATTTGCACCGTCTGTTTGTGTTGCTGGCCTATAACACCGGTGCGGAATTCTCGATCGAGACATTGGCGCGGGAACTTGATATCGCCAAAAATACGCTACGCCGTTATCTTGAGTATCTTGAAAGTGCATGGCTGGTGCGCAGGCTGGAACGTGTCGATCAGGATGCAAAACCGTTTCAGCGCGCGGTGGCATTTAAGGTCCATCTGATTCACCCCGGGCTTCGCGCCGGATTGATCGGTGCCAAGGCCGCGGACAGTGCGACAATCACCCGACTGGCGGAAACCGCGATCCAGACCCAGTTCCTGACGTCGAGTGTCGGGCTTGAAAGCCTTTATTACGCGCGTTGGGGGCATTACGAGGTGCCGTTCGTTTTCCTTGACCGGCGAAGCGGAACACCGCTTTTTGCCTATCACTGCCTGTGGCGTGATGAAGGCATTCGAAAGCCCAAGGAAATCCGTGCATTGGTCAATTTCCGCACCAGTCATGCCTTGCCACTAGGGGCATTCGTCCTGACCAAGGCGCAATGGCATGGCGGTAAAATCGGTGGCGTGCCAATGCGTTTTGAACCTGCGAGTGTCCTGGCACTTCGGATCGGGCTGGAATTCTCGCAGCTCTGAGCGGCGTCACAGTGCTGGTTTGATGGCGTCTGTTCCGGGCAGTATGCCGCAGCCCTGATGGTGGCGGCAGGAACTGCTAGGACAAGGCAAAGGAGGTCGTTTATGACGACACTTTCAAAGCTCTCCCATACTTTTGTCGCCGCGATCCTGCTGGTTTGCGGGCTGTTGATGATCAATGCCACATCCGCGATGGCTCAGGTCGCGTGCCCGGTCGGTGCGATCACAAATGCAGGGCTGCCCGACATCAATGGCGATCATGTTTTCTGTGGCGAGATAAACAGCAAAGGCAAGGCTGTCGGTTTCCATTCCCGTCCCGGCGGAAACAATCCTGCGGGTGGGGGGATAACGAATGTTGTGATCACCCAGCCAGCAAACCCGATGGGAATTTACAATATATCCTTTAAAAAGAACGGGGTTCAGAAGTCGATTTCGACAATGTTCCCCGACAGCTGTTCCCAGGATGAGGTTGTGAACTCCATCCTTTATGCCGAGGCCAATCAGGAAGCCTGTCCGGCGGGAGCACCCGGCTGGGTGGTCTGCGGGAAAAATCGACCAGATCCGGTGATGGCTACACAGGGGCCGTATTGCGAAGGTGACGACGATTCAAACCGTTTCTACATCGCGGTTGGGGTCAATGGCGGAAACATCAACACCGCGTTCCCGCTGCGTTAACCGTGAAATGTGAGGCTTGAAAATGGCAGGCGGTGAAATGATGGTACCCGATTGGCCAGGCAGGATTGTTGGCGATGAAGGGCATGATCGCATCGCCGCCTGTCTTGTTCTGGATATTCAGAATGCACCGGAATGGGCGCAAATCGTGCTTGATCGGGTGGATGCGATCATCAATGGCAGTGAAGACCATTGGGAGATGGCAATGAATGCCTATATCTTAAAAATGGATGCGGCAATTTGCGAAATTGCCCCGGCATATGAAGAGCAGGACGAAGAAATTGTCTGGGTCCCGTCTTTGGAATTTCGTGCGGCTCTGGTCGCATGGATAAAACAGATAGATCAATCAACAGGTTAACCAGCCGATAAACAATATCATCAATGCTGGCACCAAATTTGACGTTTTGTGGGGACAAAGTCGTGACTTCAGGGTTTTGGCGGCGTTTGGTGCCGGTATTATTTCTGCTGCTTGTCGCAGTATCGGTGCCGTCGGCGGCATATGCCGAGGAAAAAAACGAGCCCGATGATCCGCTTGTCAAATTTTTGCGGCAATATGTCGAGCAGGCCGGTTTGCCGGGGGCAGTAATCGGCATTGGTTATGGTGACGGTCAGATGCGCTTTGCCGCAACCGGGTATGCGTCGGTAAATCCCGACACAGGCATGACGCGCGAAAGGCAATTCTATATCGGGTCGCTGACCAAAATGATGACTGCGGTGGTTGTGTTGCAGTTGGCATCTGAAAAGCGGATCGACCTTTCCGATCCGATTGCCAAATGGCTTCCTGCGGAATTCCGCGACAAGATTGCCAATGCCAATGTTGCGACCGTTCGTGATCTTTTGCGCAATAGTTCAGGCATTCCCGATTATCTGGATGGGGAATTTTTCTTTGAGCTGGTCGGGCGCGATCCCCAGCATGGATGGCGTAATCGCGAATTGCTGCCGCTGATTGCGGGCCGTGAAGCACATTTCAAGCCCGGTACCCAATATAAACCGTCCAACAGCAATTATATCCTGCTGGGTGTCCTGATAGAACAGGTCGAAGGCGATCACATCGAAGCGGTGTTCAATCGACGGATTTTTGAGCCAGCCGAAATGCGCAATACATCCTTTGGCCGGTATCCGCGCCCCGATGATCTTGCGCGCGGCTTTGATGACGCCAATGGGGATGGCAAGCTTGAGGATGTGACCGATTTTGATGTCGGCGATCAGCTTTCAGATGGCGGGGTGATTTCAACCGCAGAAGATCTTTTGAAATTTGGCCGGGCGCTGTTTGCGGATGGTATTTTGCTGGGCGCGAACGCGCTGGAGCGGGCCACGACGGATACATTATTCGCCGGCGAAGGTTCCTATGGCTATGGCATGATGATCGGCAAAACCGATTGGGGACCTGTTTGGGGGCATGACGGGGTTTATTTCGGTTATTCTGCGGAATTTTCGTGGTTCCCCAAACAGGATGTCGCGATTGTTTTCTTGTCCAATGGGCGCGCGTTGAACGAGGTGCTACCTGTAACGGGCCTGCTGTTGTCGGGCCTGTTTGGCAAGGCGCAATAGTTCAGTGCAATTTAAATAATTGAAACTAATCGATTAATTGTTCATCGCGAGCATGCGGGCGGACATTTATGCTTACAGCGCATAACTGATAGGATTATAATAGTTAGAATTCTATCTAATTTCTCTGTTATGCTTTGCATCATGGAAAACAATGATCTTGATACCCCTTATCTGAGTCTTGGAAGCACGTTGATGCGTGTCGCGCGTTGCTGGCGTCGCGAGATCGACAGCACATTGCAATCGCACGGCTTGTCTCAAACCATGGTGATGCCCCTGATTGTTCTCAATCGGGCAGCCGGTCCCGTAAGACAAGGTTTGATTGCGGATGAAATCGGCGTCGAAGGCCCGTCTCTTGTGCGGGTTATTGATGCGCTGGAACGCGATGGACTTATTTCGCGTGTTTGCGATCTGAGCGACCGGCGCGCCAAAATGGTTGCGCTAACGGCAGCAGGTAAAGACAAAGCCGCCGAGATCGAGATCATTCTTGCCGATATCCGCAACGAACTCACGGCCGATATCGACCCCGAAAATCTTGCGACCACTCTTGATGTCATGCAGCAATTGCTTGGTAAACTGGCGCAACGCGGTGGCGACGCTTAGGGTGCGGGGAATAAGATGTTTGCAAATATTCTTGCCCTGCGTCCCAAAGGTGCTGACTGGCTGTTTTCGGCAAAAACGTTTGCCGCGGCGGTTCTTGCATTGTTCATTGCGCTGGCCTTTGATCTTGATCGGCCTGTCTGGGCGATGGCAACGGTCTATATCGTTGCCCATCCTTTGTCCGGTGTTCTGGCGTCCAAGGCACTTTATCGTGTGATCGGAACGATCATTGGGGCGGTTGCGGCGATTGTAATGGTGCCCAATCTTGTAAATGCGCCGGTTTTGCTATCGCTTGCGCTCGCACTTTGGGTTGGGGGCTGTCTTTATCTTTCCCGACTGGACAGGACGCCCAAGAGCTATCTTTTCATGCTGGCGGGCTATACCGCGGCGATTGTCGGTTTTCCGTGCGTAACGGACCCCGGGATTATTTTTGATACGGCCGTCGCGCGTGTCCAGGAAATTTCGCTCGGCATCATTTGTGCCACACTGGTCAGTCATATCATTTTCCCACGCCATGTCGGCCCGGTCGTCGCGGCCCGGATTGATGGCTGGATGGACGATATTGCCGACCTGGCAAAGCTAAGTTTTGATGCCGGTTCTGATCCTGAAAAGTTGCATCAGGACCGGACACGCATCGCGGCAGATATTGGTGAATTGCACGGGCTTTCTGTTCATCTGGGATATGAAAAGTCCCGATTTGCTGGGCGAACCCGCCAATTGCAAGCCCTGCAGAGCGCGATAGCCGCTCTTTTGCCTGTGCTTTTCGCCGTTCATGACAGAATAACAGCGCTTGTCGATTACAGTGGGAGCATCCCCAAAGATTTGCGGGCCATTCTTGATGATGTTGCGATCCATATGGCAACCGGCCACTACGATGGTTCGTCAGCGCAGGCGCTTCATGCGCGAATTGCCGCATATGGTGCCGAGTTTTCGAATGCATCGGAATGGGATGGCCTGTTGCAGCTTAATCTTTGTAATCGTTTGCACCGGCTTTTGAATTTTCATTCCGATTGCTGCCGGTTGTGGGATGGGTTGCGTGTCGACAATGTTCCAGCCGACGTCGTGGATCGCTGGCGTGATAGTGCGCAGGAGCGGGCTTTGCATCGCGATTATGGTGTTGCGTTCCGGTCCGGCATGACGGCGGTGATTGCAACCTTGCTGGTATGCGGTTTCTGGATCATGACGGCATGGCCTGCAGGCGGGACGGCGGCGATGATGGCAGCAGTCGGTGCCAGTATCATGTCGTTCCTTGATAATCCGGTTCCGGCCTTGAAGGGCTTCATCCGTTATACCGCGATGGCAATTGTTGTCGTGATTATCTACAGCCTTGCGATTCTGCCCGGCATTGATGGCTTCCCGCTTCTTGTTATGGCGTTTGCACCCTATTTCCTTTTGCTGGGGGTGTTGATGACTTCCCCGCAGACATACGGGTTTGGTCTGGCGATGCTGGTCAATGTCGTGATGATCCTGAATGTCGATACCAGTTACAGCAGCGACTTTGCCACCCTGCTCGATAGCGGTCTGGCATCGCTTGCCGGTTTTGCTGTCGCGGCACTTGTTACGGCCTTTGTGCGCAGCGTGACAGTCGATGCCAGCATTCGGCGACTGGTGATGTCAAACTGGCGCGACATTAGTGCTATTGCGCGCGGGACGCTCCGTTTGCCGCGCATGGTGATGATCCGCCGTTTACTGGATCGGCAGGGTTTGATTTTGCCCAGATTGGCATTGGCACCAGACCATCGCGATACTTTGATCCGGTCAATGCCGGAGGTCTCGATTGCTGCCAGCATTTATGACCTGCATCGTTTCAAGGCGCTGGCGGATCAAAGGATCGCGACCAAACTGGATGTGGTTTTGCGAAACATGGCGCGTCATTTTGACAATCGCCGTCGAGATTTTGGCGCACTGCCCGATCCTGTGATCCTTGATGAAGTCGATAATATCCTGCGTGAAGTCGTGGCAATTTCACCCACACCGCTTCGCGCTAAATTGCTGATCCCTCTGATTGCGCTGCGCCGTGCCTTATGCCGCGCGGGCGCACCGGTGCTGGATCGCTCGGCAGATAAGGCATTCGTCTCCGATCTGCCACCCCTGATCGGAGAAACCGCATGATCAATCCGATGATCGATGTTTACGGCGTGTTTGTACCCGCCTTTCTGATAATGGCGCTTGGCGCCTGGTTCTGCCTGAAAGTGCTGCATGTCGGCCTTGCGCGGATCGGTTTTTACAAGATAACCGCGCATCCCGCTTTAACGGATCTGGCCCTGTTCGTGCTGATCCTGACGGCACTTTCGGCTCTGTTTGTTCAATAGGTGACGATATGAAACCGACTTTTGCCAATTTCCTTCGCGTTCTGGTGACGCTTGTTCTTGTTCTGGCGGCATCTGCTGGCGGTTATCAGCTTTATGATTACTACATGAATTCTCCTTGGACCCGGGATGGGCGGGTCAGTGCCGACGTTGTGGCAATTGCGCCGGACATCGCCGGGCTGGTCAATGAGGTAAACGTTACCGACAACCAGATTGTTCATGCCGGGGATTTGCTGTTTTCCATTGATCCAGCCCGGTATCAGGTGGCCGTTGATCAGGCACAGGCAAAACTTGAAAGTGCCATTGCCGCACGTGATCAGGCCAAGCGTGAAGTGAAACGCTACCGGGGGCTTGATAGCGACGTTGTTTCGCGCCAGAAAAAAGAACAGGTTGCAACCAATCTCGCGACCGCACAGGCAGATATGGATCTGGCCAAGGCCGATCTTGATCTTGCCGTTTTGAATCTGGCACGCACCAAGGTTGTTGCCCCGGTTGATGGCATCCTGACGAATTTCTCGTTACGTCGGGGGAACTATGTTGGTGCAGGGCAGGCGATTGCAGCCCTGGTCGATAGCCAGTCATTTTATGTGGCGGGTTATTTCGAAGAAACCAAACTGCCGCGTATCGCAATCGGCGATCAGGTCGAAGTCCGTCTGATGGGTGAAGATAACGCTATTTACGGCCATGTTGTCAGCATCGCAGGTGGTATTCAGGATAGTGAACGGTCGGGCGCAGGGGGGAACCTTGCAAATGTCAAACCGACCTTTAGCTGGGTCCGTCTGGCGCAACGTGTACCGGTGCGGGTTTCGCTTGATAACGTCCCTGAAAATGTCCGGCTGGTTGCGGGGCGCAGTGCGACGGTGACGGTTCTGGGTGAAAAAGACGGTGACCATTTCTGGTCATCCGTCTTTTAGCGAAGATCTAGTTTCCAATTCCGCTCAGCAATGAAGGGGTGCCAAACTGCTTGAGTTCAGCATTGGAATGCTCAAAGTAGCTTGCCCAGAAATGCTCCAGCGCTTTCAATTCCAAGGATGATCTGTAATTGCCATTGTCAAGATAGCCTCCGCCAATGACATATACTTTGGCGTTGCTCATATCTTCAAATGCCAGCTTTTCGCCCAGTTTTTTGATTTCCTGATCGATGGGCAGGTTTTCGAGCTTGCCATTGCCATACAGGGACATGAGGTCCGAGTTTTCCATCATGTCTGAAACGATCAGTACATATTTTTCAGGTGTTTCCGACTTGGCGATAATGTCCTTTGCAACAACCGCAAGGTTGGAAACAATTTCTGTTTTGGGGAGTTCTGTTGTTGCTTGGGAAAATGCGTGGATTAAGGCGCGTCCGGTATATTGACGCACTTGGGTATCCTGAGCTTGATAGCACTGATCGAGTTGGTGCAGAACTTTCTTGGAGACGGAATAGCGAATGTCATCGCCTAAGCGGTTATCTATAATGCCTTTGAGAATGACCTCAGTATAGAAACCAGCAGCATTTGCAGAAAATCCGATAATCTGTATGACATCCCCTGGGCGTAAAAACTCGATAATTTTTCGATATGTTTCTTCTTGGAGTTTTTTGGGAAGAGTCATTGTCTGGTCGACAAGTACATATAAGTCGCGTGATGCAGCCGGGGGATTAATATCCCCCAGTGTGACCAATTGATAGCAACTGCCGATTTTTGCGGTTGTGGCATTTGCCGTCTTTTGGTCGAACCAAAAAATCAACGCTCCAACTAGTATTGCGACGGCAAAAAGTGGCCCGAAGTTTTGTGTAGTTCTCGGAGCTAAACGTTTAAGATCCAAGTCCGAGCTCCTTACGCATGCGTTCACGCATTTCGTCTTCGGTTTCGACATGCTTTTCTTTTGCCTCTTTTTCGGCAAGCAATTCCCTGCGAATGCGTGCTTCCATTTCTTCCGGACTCTCCGCTGCTGTCTTGCCCTGGTTTACAGGATCTGGCGCGGAGGTCGTTTTGATGCTTTCCGATGGTTGGAGTTTGCTTTCCACAGTACGCGAAAGTTTTCGAGCTTCGCTGTTTTGGCGAGATTGCTCTGCCTTGATTTCCGTTTGTTCGTAATGCTCGATAAAGGTGCGGTCAGCTGAATGTTGTATAACTTCTCTATGCGTTTTATCTACACCATTGGAAGTTGCGTTCTCGGTCAGTCGTGCCTGCAAGTTTGAAAGGTGTTTTTGCGCGACCCGCGCAATTGCATCACGTTTGCGTTCGTACCAGGCTTCGTAAGATGTTCTGCTTGGGAAATTGCGAATGATGCGCCGTGCGGTCGAGCTTTCTTTACCTGCAAATCCGGTTTTATAACCGATGCCAATACCCATGATTTGAATAAGGATAAAGAGGGTCGCCAAAATGGCATAGGTCGTCAAGTTGGCAGCGTCACGCGCACCCTCTTGCTCATTGTGCGCTTGATTATTGGCTTCTGTCTGCGGCTCGGTCAAAACATCAGGAAGCCCTTCAGACGCTAGGCCTTCAAGCGAGAAAAGGGAATTGTTTGGCGAGGTGTTCGCGCCAATGGTTTCCGCAGTTTTTTCCTGTTGATAGGTCTCATAGCGCACATATGTCGCTCCAATTGCGACACCGATAATGGCGATCGCGGCGATGATGGTCCACATTGGAGCGCCGGGCGTAACATGTGCATTAGTGTCAACGCGATGCAGAATTTGCATATAGGCGGGATCGTTATCATCCACCTGATCGTTCTCAAGTGTGACCTTGTTTGTGCGACCCAGAAGATTAGGGCGGTCTTCCGCATTGTCATGGATCCACCAGGTCCGAATTTTCTTGATCAGGCCTCGCTTGTGAAGTTCCTGACCTGATTGGTGGGTAAGAAACACCAACACGCAGGAAATGAGAAAGGCGATAAAGAAAGATCCCTGAACCTGTAACTGTTCACTCGCTCCGGGCAGCGTGTATCCGGCAAGCACATACGCAAAACCGAGGGCTTCGACAAATACCATTGCGATCAGGAGAACACGCATGAGGATGCCCAGTTCGTTCCTGCCCAGTTCTTGTACTTTCCCCAGATAGCTTTTGGAGCGGTCATACATTTCGGGATCTGCGGCAATTCGCCGGATGTCACCAGCAAAGTCATCACAAAGAGTACGTTCGGATGCAAACCAGCCATCTCTGCGTACCGAGATATCCTTTGATAAGCGACGCGTCTTACCGATCAGGGGTAAGCTGTAGAGAGCGCTCTTGAAAAACAGTTTTACTTCATCCCACCAAGCAATGACAAGAATGACAAAGATTGCGGTAAGGACAGCTGCGCCAATGATGGCACGATATAACAGCAAGAATGCGTAAAGTTCATCCATTTTATTGTTCCGTGCTTTTGGCGATTTTCAAGTGCATCTCGTTTGCAAAGACTTTGCTATCTTTGTCGTAATATACCCGAGCTTGCGCGAGGCCTTGTTGAGCCACATTTCGCGGGAAGAAGGTATCGATACATCTGACCGGCCATGCACCTTCGTCAAAGAATACGCGATAGACCACGCCGTTCGCGCCGATATAGGACCTTGCAGAGCCTTCGGCGCTAAGGGTCGGTGCTTGGTCCCCTTTCTTGTAATTTTCAAAGACAAAGAGACCGGGCGCTTTCTCGACAAGGCCGCTATCTTCCAAGACAGCCACCTTGGTCAGGCCAATAAGATGCCCGTTAACAGTGTCATGCCATGAGGTCGAGTAAAGTCCGGGAATATAATCCGATGTGCGATGAACCGGCATGTCTCCGTCCAGAGACATGATGCTTCCAACTGGTCTATAACTGTCATTAATGCAAGTCGTTCCAAGCATCATGTCGGCCTCGTTGGAGGCTTTTGCTTCAGAGACCGGCCACAAATTAGAAAAAAGAGATTTTTCTTCTTGGCTTTTCTCCACATTAGCAGCCACGTTCTGATCGAACTTATCAATGGGCAGGCCGCCGAAATCGATTGAGCTGCCAGATTTCAAGGAGGCGACTGTTGGTATCGTTTTGGTGGGGAGTTCGGGTTTGTTTTCCGTCGCTGGTTTGGACGTTTGAGGAGGCCGGGGAATATCAGGTGAATCTTGCGATTTTACAACGCGAGTGGGAAGAGTTGGATCACTTTCAACAAAATTATCATAGGCGATGATGCCCTCTTCCGTTCCAAGTTCGACGACCTCAACCCGGCGGTTTGCAGTGCGCCCTTCTGCGGTGAGGTTGGTTGCGATCGGGCGATCTGCGCCGGCACCCTTGTAATACAGATCAGCCAGGCCGACCCCGGAGCTTTCAAAGATTTTGGCAACTTCGCGTGCGCGTTTTTCCGAAAGGGTCCGATTCAGCTGTTCGGGGCCGGACGAGTCCGTGTGCCCAATAATCAAAACCTTTCGGTTCTTGCCTGCATAGGTCTTTGCCAATTGTTGCAGATCAGCAGCGGCAGACTTTGTTGGTACAGATGAGCCGCTGGCAAACATCATTGCATTAGAAACAGTAACGATGATGCCTTGTTCGCCTTCTTTTGGTGACGATGCGTCCGGGTTAACCCAGCTGCTTGGTGCAGGTGCGTTCACTGCCTGAACATTGAGATCACTTTCTTTCATTTGCTTTTTAACAGCCGCAAGTTCTTTGCATCTGTTCTGAAGGTACGATTGCAGTCCTTTGCCAATGAGTCCGCCAGCGGCTCCCCCGGCTACTGTTGCGACCCCTCTGTTGTCACCACCCGCAAGTAGACCGATACCGATGCCCAGCAATGCTCCGCCGATTACATAGGCTGCTTCGTTATATTCACATTCGCCATTTGCCCCGGGCGTAGTGCTCAGAAAGTTGCCGTTACCGCCGTTGGTAACGCAACCACTTAAAAGGCTGGTGGCGCATAAAGCGGCTACCAACGCCTTAGCAGGTTGCGATTTCATTCTGACCCCTGGATTCAATTATTGTGCGTAGTAGTCCCCTCTAATGCTATTATCTTTATCATCGCAAGATCAGCAAGTACTGATTGTTAAATAATAAGCCGCAGCCCGTTCCCGATATCGCACTGCAAAAGTGACTTGAAGCGTATTTTGAGTTTGGGTAATTTTCATAAAGATTATTATTAAGTGTTGTACAAAAATTACGTTTTGTGGAGGTGTCCTGTGGCTGTTACTGCCCGTCCGCGTCGTTCCGTTTTATATATGCCGGGTTCAAACGCCCGGGCACTGGAAAAGGGGCGCAGTCTGCCTGCTGATGGCCTGATCCTTGATCTTGAGGATGCTGTGGCACCCGACGCAAAGGATGTTGCCCGCGATCAGATCGTTGCCGCGCTGGCAGAAGGTGGTTATGGAAAACGTGAAATCCAGATCAGGACCAACGGATTAAACACCCCGTGGGGATATGCCGATATCGTGGCTGCGGCCAAAACATCGGCCGACGCGATTTTGCTGCCAAAGGTCGAAAGTGCCGATACGGTCCGACAGGTTGCGACCATCATGGAAGCGCAGGGTGCGCATGCGGATATGCGTATCTGGTGCATGATGGAAACGCCGCTTGCGATGCTTGATGCCAGGGAAATCGCAGGGGCTCATCCGCGTCTTGGCGGTTTTGTGATGGGGACATCTGATCTGGCGAAGGATCTGAACTGTGCTCATACGCCTGATCGTTTGCCAATGATGACAAGTCTTGGCCTTTGCCTGCTGGCGGCCCGTGCCTATGGCCTTGCGATCCTTGACGGCGTTCATCTTGATCTTTCGGACGATGATGGCTTCGCCGCATCCTGTACGCAGGGACGTGAAATGGGATTTGATGGCAAAACGCTGATCCATCCCAAAACCATTGCGGCTGCTAATACCGCATTCGCCCCAGCCGAAAGCGAGATTGCCTGGGCACGCAAAATCATTGCCGCCCATCAGGAAGCGGCACAAGAGGGCAAAGGTGTTGTCGTGGTCGATGGTAAACTGATCGAGAATTTGCATGTGGTTTCGGCCAAGCGTCTGGTCGCAATGGCCGATCAGATTGCGGAAATGGACGCGGCTTAAGCCCGGTCGCATAGCCGGATAAAAAACGCGAAAAGCATCGGCATTCCATTTCGTCAGACCAAGCGCCATACATGCAGGGAGGCACCATGGCATCGAAAACAAATCCAGGAAATTACTTTGAGGATTTCCGCATCGGTCAGGAAATGCGCCACGCAACACCACGCACGATCACGACCGGTGATGTCGCACTTTATACCGGCCTTTATGGTTCCCGTTTTGCGGTGCAGTCGTCTGATGAATTTGCCCGGCGGATCGGGTTTGATCGCGCGCCTGTGGATGATTTTCTGGCGTTTCATATGGTTTTTGGCAAAACCGTGCCAGATGTGTCGTTAAATGCGGTTGCCAATCTTGGTTATGCCGGTGGGGTGTTTGGCGCGCCGGTCTATCCTGGCGATACGGTCAGTACGGTATCGACCGTGATCGGGCTTAAGGAAAACTCGAACGGCAAGAGCGGTGTGGTTTACGTCAATTCCATCGGTCGTAATCAGCGCGGCGAGATGGTGCTGGATTACAATCGCTGGGTCATGGTGCGCAAACATGATGAAAGTGCCCGGGCACCTGAAACAGTCATTCCTGAATTGCCAGGCGTCGTTGCGCCAGAGGCATTGCAGATCCCCAAAAGCCTTGATCTGTCGGCCTATGATTTTGAGCTGGCCGGGGCATCCCATCGTTGGGGTGAATATGCGATTGGCGAAAAAATCGATCATATCGATGGCATGACCATCGAAGAAGCCGAACACCAGATCGCAACCCGTCTTTACCAGAATACAGCCAAGGTTCACTTTGATCAGGTTGCGGCAGGTGCCGGGCGGTTTGGCAAGCGGCTGATTTATGGTGGGCACATCATTTCACTGGCACGTGCATTGTCCTTTAACGGGCTTGGCAACGGTTTTCGTATTGCTGCGATTAATGCCGGTGCGCATGTTAATCCGGCTTTTGCCGGCGATACGGTATTTGCCTGGTCCGAGGTTCTGGACAAGTTTGAAATTCCGGGGCGACGAGACATCGGTGCGCTTCGTTTGCGTCTTGTTGCGGTGCGCGATCGGCAGGCATCTGACTTCCCGTTACGTGACGCAGAAGGAAAATATGACTCCGGCGTTCTTCTGGACTTTGATTATACCGTTTTAATTCCCAGATAATCTGGCAGGTGCAGTCTTGCGTATTAAGGTCTAATTGTGCGATTGCTAAATGCACGTTACGCCGTTTTCTGCATTAAGGGGAAACCCTTGGCCCTTCCCGCGGGTCGTAGACGGCACAAGAGAGGTCAACTACGTAGTTTAACCGAGGCGAAAACGGAATTTGGTCGCGGATTTCTTTGGATTTCAAAGGTGTCTAGATTGACTCAAACCCGTTGCATGGGTAAATAAACCCTGCTTTCCCGCCAGCTACTTTGAGAAGAGGCAAATCCGCTATGAGCAAAGCCAATCGGCCGCTGTCTCCGCACTTGCAGGTGTACCGGCTTCCGATGGCAGCCAAGATGTCCATTTCGTTCCGTGCGATGGGTGTCGGTCTTGCCATTGGTTTCGTATTTCTGGCGTCCTGGCTGATTGGTGCCGGCGCTGGTCGTGATGCATTTGACGGCTATCACGCATTTTTCACCTCGTGGTTTGGTCTGCTGCTGCTGTTCGGTTGGACGGCGGCATTTTATTACCATGCTTGCAACGGTGTCCGGCACCTTGTCTGGGATACCGGTCGCGGCCTGACGAATGAGGGCGCCAGAAAAGGCAACCCGATCGTCTTTGGCGCGGCAATCGTGCTGACCATTCTTACCTGGATTATCGGTCTGGCCTAAGGCCGGGCAAGAGGGGACAAACCTGTCATGAAAATGCAATCCGATCTGGGCCGTGTTCGCGGCCTCGGTTCTGCTAAAAGTGGCTCGTCGCACTGGTGGACCCAGCGCGTTACCGCTGTCGCAAACCTTCCGCTCGGCATCTGGTTCATCATATCGATTCTGTCTGGCCATACGGCCGACTATGATGCAGTCCGTGATTGGCTGAGCTCGTATTTCCATTCGACCATGATGATCCTGATGATCATCAGTGTTTCTGTGCACTTCACGCACGGCCTTCAGGTCGTGATCGAGGATTATGTGCACAACCGTAAAGCAGAAATCGTATCGCTGTTCCTGATCAAGGCTGTGGCCGCATTCCTGTCGGTTGCTGCCATCGTGTCGGTCATGCGTATCGTTTTTGCCGGAGCCTGAACCAATGAGCGAATCATATAAAATTATCGACCATAACTACGACGTCGTTGTTATGGGCGCAGGCGGCGCCGGTCTTCGTGCGACGCTTGGTACGGTCGAAGCCGGACTGAAAACCGCCTGTATCACCAAGGTCTTCCCGACCCGCTCGCACACCGTTGCGGCGCAGGGCGGCATTGGTGCATCACTTGGCAACATGTCCGAAGATCACTGGCAGTGGCATATGTATGACACCGTCAAGGGCTCCGACTGGCTCGGTGACCAGGACGCGATCGAATATATGTGCCGTAACGCTGTTCCGGCTGTTCATGAACTTGAACATTACGGCATGCCATTCTCGCGGACCGAAGATGGTAAAATCTATCAGCGTCCGTTCGGTGGTCATACCCGTGACCACGGTAAAGCGCCGGTCGAACGTGCCTGTGCTGCTGCTGACCGTACCGGTCATGCCATGCTGCACACCCTGTATCAGCAGTGCCTGAAACACAAAGCCGAATTCTTTGTCGAATATATCGCCCTTGATCTGATCATGGGTGAAGACGGGTCGTGCAAAGGTCTGGTCGCCTGGGATCTTGATACCGGTGAAATCCATCGTTTCAACGCCAAGATGACCATTCTGGCGTCGGGCGGTTACGGCCGCGCATTCTTTAGCTGCACCTCGGCCCATACCTGCACCGGTGACGGTCATGGCATGGTCGCACGTGCAGGCCTTGGTCTTCAGGACATGGAATTCGTTCAGTTCCACCCGACCGGCATTTACGGTTCTGGCTGCCTGATCACCGAAGGTGCGCGTGGCGAGGGCGGTTATCTGACCAACTCCGAAGGCGAACGTTTCATGGAACGTTACGCACCGACCGTGAAGGACCTTGCATCACGTGACGTCGTTTCGCGCGGTATGGCACAGGAAATCCGTGATGGTCGCGGTGTTGGCGAACACGGCGAATACATCCACCTGCACCTTGAACATCTTGGTTCGGAAGTGCTGTGGGAACGTCTGCCGGGTATTACCGAAACCGCAAAAATCTTTGCCGGTGTTGATGCGACCAAGGAACCGATCCCGGTCCTGCCGACGGTTCATTACAACATGGGCGGCATTCCGACCAACTATAAGGGCGAAGTCCTGCGTCCGACCGCGGATAACCCGAACGCAATCGTTCCGGGTCTGATGGCGGCCGGCGAAGCGGCCTGCGTGTCGGTCCACGGTGCAAACCGTCTTGGCACCAACTCGTTGCTCGACCTTGTTGTTTTTGGTCGTGCATGTGGCTTGCACGCCGCCGAAGTCGTCGATGCCAAGGCATCCTACAAGGAACTCAAAACCACCGATGGCGACGAGGCTATTGCACGTTTCGACCGTCTGCGTTGGGCAAAGGGTTCTCGTCCGACCGCCGAAATCCGTCTGGAAATGCAGCGCGTCATGCAGGGCAATTGCGGCGTGTTCCGTACTGCCGAGATTCTCAAGGAAGGTGTCGAAAAGCTTTCCGCGACCGCAGCAACGCTTCCTGATGTTGCCGTGTCGGATCGTTCGCTGATCTGGAACTCCGATCTCGTCGAAACGATGGAACTCGAAAACCTCATGGTCTGCGCTGCTGCAACCATGAATTCCGCCGAGGCCCGTCACGAATCACGCGGGGCACATGCCCACGAGGATTATCCGAAGCGTGATGACGAAGTCTGGATGAAGCACACGATTGCGACTGTCGATTGGGACAAAGGGTATGGCGTTGATCTGACCTATCGTCCGGTCAACAACTTCACCCTTACCGATGAAGTGTCGTATATCGAGCCGAAAGAGCGCGTCTATTAAGGCGCGGCAAGAGAGGATTTGAGAGATGGTAGAATTCAATCTTCCCGCCAATTCGGTCGTTAAAGAGGGCAAGTCGTTCTCTGCACCGGCTGACGCGAAAAACACCCGCAGCTTCAAGATCTATCGTTATGATCCTGACAGTGGCGATAACCCGCGTACCGACACTTACGACATTGACCTTGATAAGTGCGGTCCGATGGTTCTTGATGCGCTGATCAAGATCAAGAACGAGATCGACGCGACCCTGACATTCCGTCGTTCTTGTCGCGAAGGCATTTGCGGTTCGTGCGCGATGAATATCGACGGTCGCAACACGCTTGCGTGTCTGAAACCGATCGAGGACATCAAGGGCGAGGTCAAAATCTATCCGCTGCCGCATATGCCGGTGGTCAAGGATCTGGTGCCGGATCTGTCGCAGCCTTATGCACAGCTCGCCTCGATCGAGCCGTGGCTGAAGGCCGATAGCCCGACTCCGCCCGATGGCGAGCGTCTGCAGTCGCGTGAAGAACGCGCGAAGCTTGACGGTCTGTGGGAATGCATCCTGTGCTTCTCCTGCTCGACCGCGTGCCCGTCTTACTGGTGGAACTCCGACCGTTATCTCGGCCCGGCTGTTCTGTTGCAGGCTTATCGTTGGCTGGCTGACTCGCGTGATGAATATACCGGTGAACGTCTCGACGCGCTCGAAGATCCGTTCCGCCTGTATCGTTGCCACACGATCATGAACTGCACCAATACCTGCCCGAAAGGCCTGAACCCGGCATTGGCGATCACCGAAATCAAAAAGATGATCGCAGAACGCCGCGCCTGATCGGCTTAGACCATAAAAAAGTCTTTTTAAGACAAAAAGTTAAAGCCGCCGGAGATCGGATGATCCCGGCGGCTTTTTCTGTTTTAATACTGTTTATAAAGACAACCTGACCCGAACAATCGGGCACGAGCAAAGGCAAACCGATGAAAAAAGCGCATTGGCTGTTCCCCCTTAGCGGCGCGGCATATGGCTTCGCATTCTGGTATCTGATCGATTATCGCTGGGAGGATGACTATCTTCTGGCGAGTCTGATGACCTTTATTGCCGCACTGGCCTATTGCAGCTGGTTTGCCATTGGCGTGTGTCGTCTGCGTGATGATCTTGCGGTGACGTTTGTTTTACCAACCCTCGCAGCCCTTCAGGTGCTGGCATTTCAGCATCTGGTCGGGTTCGATCATACCGATGATGTCGCCATTTTAGGTTTGCTCGCCTGTCAGGCGTTTTGGGTCGGGCTTGCTGTCGCCATATGGCGGATATGGGGGCCGTTGCAGACGACTGTTTTACCAAACTATCCGGATCGGGCGGCACTGGTGCCCGAAATCTGGTCAATCAAGCTGGCATTGGCATTTGGTTTGGTCGGGGTTGGTGTCGTCTGGCCCGTTCTTTATGCCTTGTCTTCGCTGTTTATGCTGGTGGGGATCGACCAGATTTGGGACCTGATCAGTGAGGCGTATGTTGCGATGCCCCTTTCGGGGGCGGCTTTTGCCACAGGTATCCTCATTGCGCGTGAAAAATCGGGGCTTCTGATCCCGGTCCGCCAAGTGATTGGCGGAATGTTCCGCATTCTTTATCCGATTCAGGCTCTGGGGCTTTTCCTGTTTCTGATTGCGGCGGCATTGGGTGGCTGGGAAGTTCTGCTGGATCAGGAATTTGGTGTCTGGTGGACCGTGATGGCCGCCGCAGCAGGGTTAAGTTACCTACTGTTTGGGGCGGTGCAGGCAGGCGAAGGTGTAACCTTGTTTGGCCGGATCGGTGATCGTGTCTTTCGCTTTACATTGTGGATGGCACCGATTTTTGCCCTGATTGCGATGGCAACGATTTATATCCGGGTGCGTGAATACGGACTGACCCCATCGCGGATTTATGCGATCTGGGCGGCGGTATTTGTCTTGATGGCGACGATATGGCTTTCGGTGGCGGCATTTGGCCGTCGCCAGTCAACCCCGGTATCGTTGCGCCGGGCGTTTGGCCATATCGCGATTTGTGGGGCCCTGACGGCCTTTATCATACATCTGCCGTTGCTTGACCCGGTCAGCATTTCGGCGCGCAATCAGCAAAGCCGTCTTTTGTCGATGGCAGACTGGGACACGGCTGATCTTTCTTTCATTGCCCGAAATCTTGGAATGCCGGGCGAGAAGGCACTTGCTGAACTTGACATGGCAAAACCCGACACGGTGCCGCCACTTGCTGAACTGCGCAGCCATATCGATTCCGATGCCGGACGGGTGATGGTCGAAATTGACAATATTCCGGTTTATCCTGCGGAATATCGCGTGCCTGGGGAAGCCGTAACCAGATTGCTTGAAGCACAGCTTGAATATGATCGCCGCTTCTGTCGCAAGGAAGGTTCAGGCACAGGAACCCCGGACCAGTGCGCATTGTTGCTGGTCGATCTTGACGGCGATGGAATGGAAGAAGCAGCCCTTTTCACGGCGCGTGATTATGTTGATATCTATCGTTATGAGGTCGCGGATGATGATTGGCAGGTTGTGACCAATTTCTTCCATGGCCAGAACGAAATCGACCATGCGGCAATGTTGCGTGATCTTGCCGATGGTAATTTCAAAGCGGTTTCACCCCGTTATTCCGATCTTTTGATCGGTGGGGTGCAGTGGGGCCAGTATCGTTAACGCCTGCCTAATCGGGACAGGCTATGCTTTGTCATCACGTGAAACAGCATCAGGGAATGACTGCTTTGTTGATCCGGACACATCATCTCATTGCGGGCCTGGCCCTTCTAACGCTGGCGGCCTGCGGCGATACCTCTGCGAAATGGGAGCCCCAGGATATGTTCGCAAGCCCGGCGGAAAAGCCGGTTGACGAACGATACCGGGCGATGATCGATTTCAAGGCGCTATCGCGTGACGAGGCCGGTGTTGAATATGCCGCCGGGCCGAGCGCGACCGTGCTGGGCGCGGTTGAAGAATCCGTTGCCCTTTGTCAGGAAAAGGGTGGCAAGGGATGCAAGGCGGTCCGTGTCGGTCTGACATGGGTTGATGGCCTTGATAGCGATGCCATCAAGGCGGTGATGGAAACCTATCGCAACACCATGCTGGCAGAAGCAACGCAGGCATCGAATGCGGGGAATGCCGGTGCGGCGAACTGGCTTGCCTTCCATTATGCGGTTCGTGGTGAAAATTTGGGTGAAGCAGAACGTCTGATCAAGCGTGCCTTGCAGGTTGCACCCGATGATCCCGGTGCGCTCGATACCTACGGGCTGGTGCTTTATAAGCAGGGCAAATATCAGGAAGCAGAAGAGATATTTGTGGCTGTAAACAAGGCCATGCCGACGGCTGAACATCTTGCGCATTTTGCCGAAAATGCCCTTGCGATGGGCAAAACCGAAATGGCACGCGCGGCTTATCAGCGTGCCCTTGAGGCGCAGCCAAGTGCGGTGCTGTCACAGGAAATCCAGAAACGGTTGCTTGCCCTTGATCTGGGTGGCGGCGCGGCAACACAGTGATCAATCTTGTCATCTTTGATTGCGATGGGGTGCTGATCGATAGCGAAGTGCTGTCGTTTGCCGTCGATGTTCAGATACTTGCAGGCTATGGCATTGAAGTCTCATCGGATGACCTGGCGGGCCGTTTTGGCGGTGTGTCCTATGCCGGGATGGTCGACAGCCTGAATGATGATCATGCAACCGCGATTGACGCCGTGAAGTATCAGAAAGAATGTGAAGATCTGCTCGGAAGTCTTTTTGAAACAGATCTGCGGGCGATTGGTGGCATTGACGCGGTTCTGAAATCACTTGATGTGCCGGTTTGCGTTGCATCGGGCAGTGATTTGGCACGCCTTGATACCTGTCTTGGAAATACCGGTTTGCTTGATTTCTTCGGGGCGCGGATTTTCTCGGTCGAGGAAGTGGCAAATGGCAAACCGGCCCCGGATATCTTCCTGCATGCGGCGCGGGAATGCGGTTCCAAACCGGAAAACTGTCTTGTGATCGAAGACAGCCCCGCCGGGATTATTGCCGCCGGGGCGGCCGGGATGCGATCCGTCGGATTTCTTGGTGGAGGCCATCGAAATCCGCAAGATGCCGAAATGTTAATGCAGGCCGGGGCCGAGGATGTTGTCGGTGATTCCAGTGAACTGCACCGGTATCTTGGCAATCAGGGACTGGCAAAACGACCCTGATCGCAATTGATCAGGGTGCAATGTCTTGTGATCGTTTTCTCAGGTTTGCGGCCAGTCAAGCGTTGCAGGCGTATCATCAACCATCGGCAGATCAACCTCGTTCAGGTTGTTGCCCGGGCCGCTGCGATCCACGATCAGAAAATCACTTTCTGGTTCAAGCGCCAGAAGCGGGTGGTGCCAGACATTCTTGGCATAAGTCACACCTTGTGTCCCGTCCGAGATAAAGGCGCGTAGGTCTTCGAGGGCAGGGGTATCTGAACCCTCTGCCACAACAATCAGGAACTTCTGACCGCTTAGAGGCACGAACGCCTGGGAGCCCAGTGGATGGCGTTCCATCATTTTGATTTCAATCGGCATCGGGCGCGGTGTGCCGCGAAAAATGCTGATGATTGGTATGCCACCTTCGTCCCCGACATCAACGCGCGATATGTCGTGAAACCGCGTTGTTGTACCCAGATTGATTTTATATTCGTCCCGCGCGGTGGCGGTGGATATCACCTCGCCAAACGGGGCAAAAGCCGCGGGGGTTAGCGGTTCGACTTTCAGTTTCATAGTCTTATCGCTTTGCCGGTTTGCCAAGAATGCGCAGGCGGCTGATCCCGCCATCGGGAATGGAATTGACGCGCAAATGCGATACCGGGCCGAGCTTGGCGATGACCGACGCATCAAATTCGTGGATATGGTCGGCCTGCATTTTCTGTTCAGGCAAAATGGTTTGCCAGAACATCGAACGTGCTCGCAGCGACTTATCCTTTTCACCATCCACATAGGCGGCCTGAATGGAAACCCGGTCGGGATAGTTGCCCTTGAAGTGGCAGGTGTCGACGATGATTTTCTCGATCTCGCCAGGATGGCCGAGCTCAACGATAAGCCACTCGTTGCCGGGTTCGCGGCGCCGTCTGGTTTCCCAGCCATCACCCATATTGATGCCCCGGCCGGGTGCCAGAATGGCATTCGGGTTGCCATAATGGGCATCTGACCATGTCAGGACCACGCCGCCATTGATCATGGCTGCCAGATCAACCTGATCGGCACTGCTTGCCATTTTTGACCAGTCCCGATCCGGGCGGCCATAAACGCGCAGACGGGCAATGCCTCCATCGGGATAGATATGCAGGCGGACATGGGTGAAAACGCCCTCTGCCGTGACATCAGCATAATGGTGGGCTTCTGCGCCGACACCGGCACGCAACCCGATCGGGGCAACAATTTCGATCCAGGTCGTATCTTCGGCGGGATCACCATCCGGGCAATAGCATGCCTCTAGCGATGCGGCGGGCGGGAAGTTGCCGGTGAAGTGGCTGGTATCGATATCGACACCGTAAATCCGGCCCGATGTTGCCAGCCGTACCACACAGTAATCATGACCTTCCACACGTTTGCGGCGGCTTTCCCAGCCATCCATCCACTTGCCATTGTCATCATATTTATCCGGATAAAAAATGGCATCGGCGGTTTGCAACATGCGTTGCTTGTCGGCAAAGAAATCGTCGGTCGCAAAGATTGCTTCTGCGCCCAGACGTTCGTCGGCCAGATTGACAAAACGCCGGGTAAATTCCGGGGCATCATGGTTTGTGTGGTGGCTCATGGTTTCTAGATCCTGATTATTGGTTATTTTGTTCGGGCCGGTCATTGGTGATCAAAGGGCTTCGAGGCGCAGCTTGGCGATACGGTGTACCTGATTGAGGGCCTCGTTAAATTCGGTTTCGATATCGTTCTTAACGCGGCGTTCGAATGCGTTCAGGATGTCGGTCCGATGGAACCCTTTGACCGCAAAGATGAACGGGAAACCGAACTTCTTTTTGTAGTCGTCATTCAATTGCGTAAAACGGGCAAGTTCATCGGGCGTGCATTGATCAAGCCCGGCACCGGTTTGCTCATTCTGCGAGGAATGCGTGAGTTCCGCCAATGCAAGCTTGCCAGCAAGATCAGGGTGGGCGCGAAGCAGTGTCAGTTTGTCACCATCAACCGCGCCATTTACCACGGCTGCCATGGCATCGGCGAGTGCATCAGGGGTATCAAGGGCGGTCGTGATGCCGCGATCATATAACTGTTCAGCGATCCAGGGCGAATGTTCGTAAACCCCGCCATACAGCGAGACAAAGGCGCTTTGCGCCAATGTGCTGGGTGGTCGGGTTTCGAACAATGATTTTGCAGGTTTGGTCATATCGGCCATTTCAGTTCTTGTTTTTCTTCATGGTTATTGGTTTTCGGTGAACGGATGATGTTCGCGCCAGTGACGCGCAATATCGATGCGACGTGCAAACCAGACATCATCATGACCGCGCACATAATCGACAAAGCGTTTCAGGGCTGCAAACCGACCCGGACGGCCGACAAGACGGCAATGCAAACCGACCGATAGCATCCGCGGGGTTTCAGCACCTTCTTCGTAAAGCGTATCAAAACTGTCTTTCAGATATTGAAAATATTGTTCGCCGGAATTGAAGCCTTGCATGGCGGCAAAGCGCATGTCGTTGACATCAAGCGTATAGGGCACGATCAGATGCGGGGTTTCTGTCTGTGTCGACCAGAAAGGCAGTTCGTCGCTGTAATCATCCGCGTCATACAGGAAGCCGCCTTCTTCGGCGACAAGCCGCCGGGTGTTCGGGCTTGTGCGGCCTGTATACCAGCCAAGCGGGCGTTCGCCCGTCACATCCTTGATGATGTCGATGGCTTTGTGCAGATGTTCGCGTTCAAGTTCTTCGGGGAAATATTGGTAATCGATCCAGCGATAACCATGCGAACAGATTTCATGACCATCGCGCATCGCGACTTCGCCAACCTTCGGGTGGCGGGCCAGTGCCATGGCAACGGCAAAGATGGTGATCGGAATTTGCCGTTCGCGAAACAGGTTCAGGATCCGCCAGACACCAACGCGCGAACCATATTCGTAAATCGACTCCATGCTCATATGGCGAACGCCTTCGCGCATGTCGGCACCGATGATTTCCGACAGGAAGGATTCTGACGCGCGATCCCCGTGCAGAACGCAGTTTTCACCGCCTTCCTCGTAATTCAGCACGAACTGCACCGCAACACGGGCCTTGCCCGGCCAGTTGGCCTTTGGCGGATTGGGGCCATAGCCAATCAGGTCGCGTGCATAATTCTGTTCGGTCATCTTTGGCCTCTCCTGATATCGCAACGCCCGGCTTTGTCATGCGGGCTGTTTGGTGTAGCATTAACCATAGGTCGAAGCGCAGCAAGGAAGAACTCCTGCGCGCTGATTGGTGGATGATCATGCCGCACTATCAATCTGACTTTGATAATGTTCCTGGACGGGAAATCGCTTTGGCCGGTTTTTTATTGGCTTTTAAAAGCTTTTGATCCGACTTTGATAGTATTCTGCACGAAGCTATGGCAATCGTTTTTCAAAGAATTATTGATATAGTTTCACTTTATCGCCTCTTTCCACGATCCGTGTCCTAATGCGACCTTTTTGAAACGCTATAAATTCGTTCGGCATAAAACGATCAATCAGAAAAGCCGACCAGGGAAGAAGCGACCGACCACCGCATGAGAGAGAAAAGAGGAGGCCCGGCATGGGACGACTGACTACCCATGTTCTAGATACGGCAAAAGGTTGCCCGGTGGGTGGCATCCGGATCGAGCTGCACCGTTTTGGTGACGGCCATGATGATCTGGTCGCCAAAGCCGTAACCAATGCCGACGGGCGAACCGATGTGCCAATGCTTGATGGTGCCTCGTTCAAGCCGGGCGAGTATCAGCTTGTCTTTCATGCCGGGGCGTATTTCGACGCCATCGGTCTTGATCTGCCGGAGCCGAAATTCCTTGATCAGGTCGTAATCCGGTTCGGTATTTCAGATGCGCAGGCACATTATCATGTGCCGCTGTTGCTTTCGCCGTTTGGCTATTCCACCTATCGCGGCAGCTGAGGCCATCATGACCAAGCCGGCCCTTGATACACGCGATGATATCCGGTTCTTCTTCGGAAACGAGGAACGCCGCCTGCGCGATATCGATCCGCAAATGACGGTTTTGAACTGGCTGCGCTTAAACGAGCGCAAGACCGGGACGAAAGAAGGCTGTGCCGAGGGCGATTGTGGTGCCTGCACGGTTATTCTGGGTGAACCGGATGGAATGGGCAGCATGCGTTACCGGACGGTCAATGCCTGTATCCAGTTTATGCCGACCCTTGATGGCAAGCAGCTTCTGACTGTGGAGCATCTTAAACCCGATGATGGCAGCCTTCATCCGGTGCAGCAGGCCATGGTAGAAACTCATGGGTCGCAATGCGGTTTCTGTACGCCGGGTTTTGTCATGAGCCTCTATCAGCTTTGGCTGGATGGGGGCGAGGATGACCGGGGTGCCATCAATGACGCCCTTGCCGGGAACCTTTGCCGTTGCACCGGTTACGGCCCGATCATCGAAGCCGCCCGCAAGGCCGGTGGCATAAGCGCAACCGATCCGGTCGAACAAAAACGCCGTTCCGATATTGCGACCCGATTGACCGCGATGATCGAAGGTGCAGGCATGCTGGCACTCGAAATGCCGGTGGGTCGTTACTTCGCCCCGCGCAGCAGCGATGAACTGGCCGCACTTTTGGTGGCCCATCCCGATGCGACGGTGCTGGCGGGCGGAACGGATGTCGGGCTTTGGGTGACCAAGATGCTTAAGCGGATTGATCCGATCATTTATATCGGGGATGTCGCCGATCTTAAATCGGTCCGCGAAAAGGGCGGTGCTCTGACCATCGGTGCCGGTGTGACTTATAGCGATGCTCATGCTGCGCTTGGCATGATTGCCGGTGATGTCGGGGAACTGGTTCGCCGGATCGGGTCACGGCAAATCCGCAATGCGGGGACGGTTGGTGGTAATATCGCCAATGGATCGCCGATTGGCGATACACCGCCTGCCTTGATTGCATTGGGCGCGCGGATTGTTCTGCGCGTTGGTGATATCCGGCGCGAAGTCGCCCTTGAAGATTTCTTTATCACCTATGGCAAGCAGGACCGGGCCAAGGGCGAGTTCGTTGAAAGCATCATCGTTCCGAAACCAGCCGCCGGGGTGCAGTTCAAGGCCTACAAGATCTCCAAGCGGTTTGATCAGGACATTACGGCGGTTCTTGCGGCCTTTGCCATTCGGATTGATGGCGGCAAGGTGGTCGAATTCCGTGCGGCATTTGGTGGCATGGCTGGAACACCGATGCGGGCCAAAAAGTGCGAGGCGGCCCTGATCGGCAAGGACTGGAACGAGGCCAGCCTGAGTGCGGCGCAACTGGCTTTGTCCAGGGATTTTGCACCGATGTCGGATATGCGGGCATCAAAAGAATACCGCATGCTGGTCGCGCAGAACCTTCTGACCAAACTGTTTATCGAAACAACGGCGCCTGAAATTGCCACCCGTCTGGTTGGCAGGGAGGCTGCCTATGTCTGACAACGCACCCAAAATCATCGATACCAAAGACCCGGACGAACTTCTGGCACCGACACCGGGGCTTTCGGGTGGGGTCCGGTCCGCCAGCAAGCATGACAGTGGCCCGAAACATGTCGCGGGCGAAGCTATTTATGTTGACGATATTCTTGAGCCGTTCGGCACCCTTCATCTGGCTCCCGGTGCGGCAACCATCGCACATGGCAGGATCACGAAGATGGATCTGTCAAAGGTGCGATCCGCACCCGGTGTGGTGTGTGTCCTGACGGCGGATGATGTGCCCGGTGTCAATGACGTGTCACCCGCCCATACCCATGATGATCCGGTTCTGCCCGACGGGATTGTGCAGTTTTACGGTCAGCCGGTTTTCTGTGTTGCCGCCGAAACCCGCGAACAGGCACGCAATGCCGTCAAGCTGGCCGAGATCGAGTATGAAGAACTGCCCGCGATCCTGAGCGTTAGGGAAGCACTGGAAAAACAGCAATTTGTTGCACCACCCCATGTCATGGCGCAGGGCGATGCCAAATCGGCACTGGCACGTGCCAAGCATCGCCGGTCCGGGGTGATGGAAATCGGCGGGCAGGATCATTTCTATCTTGAAGGACAGATCACCTTTGCCATCCCGCAGGAAGACGGTGATGTGCTGTTGCATTGTTCGACCCAGCATCCGTCCGAGGTTCAGCACAATATCGCCAATGTCCTTGGTCGTCCGGCCAATGCTGTAACGGTCGAAGTTCGCCGTATGGGCGGTGGTTTTGGCGGCAAGGAAACCCAGGCATCGCAATGGGCGGCATTGGCCGCGATTGTTGCGGTCAAAACCGGGCGTCCGGCAAAAATGCGTCTGGATCGGGATGATGACATGGTCATGACCGGCAAACGCCATAACTTTATTGTCGAATATGATGTCGGCTTTGACGATGATGGCCGGATTTGCGGGCTGGATATTCAATATGCCGTCAATTGCGGTTTCTCGGCCGATCTGTCGGCCGCGATCTGTGATCGTGCGATGTTCCATACCGACAATGCCTATTTCCTTGGCGATGTTGAAATCCGGTCCTATCGCTGCAAAACCAATCTGGTATCCAATACCGCGTTTCGCGGTTTTGGCGGGCCGCAGGGGATGGTGGCGATTGAACGGATCATCGATGAAATCGCTATGACGATTGGCCGCGATCCGCTTGATGTACGGATCGCCAACTATTACGGGACAACCGACCGCAACACGACACCGTATCACATGACGGTCGAGGATAATGTCCTTGCGGAACTGACGGACGACATTCTGGCATCTTGCGATTATCGCAAGCGCCGCAAAGAAATAGATGCGTTTAACGCCGAAAGCCCGGTGATCAAGCGCGGTATTTCAATCACGCCGGTCAAGTTTGGCATTTCCTTTACCACGACCTTCCTTAATCAGGCAGGCGCATTGATCCATATTTATCAGGACGGATCAGTGCATCTGAACCATGGCGGGACGGAAATGGGGCAGGGCCTGTTTATCAAGGTTGCCCAGGTTGTTGCCGAAGAATTCCAGATTGATCTGGACCGGATCAAAATCACGGCAACCAATACCGGCAAGGTTCCCAACACATCGGCAACCGCGGCATCAAGCGGGGCGGATATGAACGGCATGGCAGCGCGCGATGCCGCCATCACAATCAAATCCCGCCTGATTGCGTTTGCGGCTGAAAAATACGGTGTGGCCGAGGCCGCCATTCGCTTTGTTCCGGGCCGGGTGATTGTTGGTGATGTTGCCGAACTGGAATTTGCCGATCTGATCAAACAGGCCTATCTGGCGCGTGTTTCGCTTTCGGCAACGGGCTATTATGCGACACCGAAAATCCATTATGACCGTGAAACCGCATCGGGTCGGCCGTTCTATTACTTCGCCTATGGCATGGCCTGTTCCGAGGTGATGATCGATACCCTGACCGGTGAATACAAGGTGACCCGCGTTGATATCAGCCACGATGTCGGCCGGTCGTTGAACCCGGCGATTGACCGGGGGCAGATCGAAGGCGGCTTTATTCAAGGGATGGGATGGCTGACATCTGAGGAATTGTGGTGGGATGATGCAGGTCGTTTGCGCACGCATGCGCCGTCCACCTATAAAATTCCCGCATGTTCGGATCGTCCGGATGATTTCCGGCTTGAGTTGTGGTCATCCGGAAGAAATGTTGAAAAAACCATCCACAGATCCAAGGCGGTTGGTGAGCCGCCCCTGATGCTGGCGATTTCAGTGCATCGCGCAATTGCTGATGCGATTGCATCGGTCGGGAATTACAAGGTGATCCCGATGCTTGATACACCAGCAACGCCCGAAGCCGTCCTGAATGCGGTCGCAAATGTGGCAAAGGGCATGATCGCCCAAAGTCATGATGCGGTTCCGGCGGCGGGGGAATAGCATCATGCGCCTGTCCCATGACGCCCATATTGCTGTTTTGCAGTCCCCTGATCCGGTGATGCTAATCAGTGTGGCGGCCATTCGCGGGTCTACCCCGCGGGAGGCAGGGGCGTTTATGCTGGTCAGCGAAAATGCCATTGCCGGAACGATTGGCGGCGGCAATCTGGAACATCAGGTCACATTGCGTGCCCGTCAAACTCTTGCCTCGCAGGGCGATATCATCGCGGAACTGGTCCCGTTCCCCTTGGGGCCGGGGCTTGGGCAATGTTGCGGGGGCGCTGTCGATATTGCATTTCACCGGCTGAACCCGATGCAAAAGCATCAGCTGGCCACCGCAATAAGCAGCACACAAAACCGCGCCGGTACTGGTCATGGTGACTGGGTATTGTTGCCGATGGGCGAAAGCCGACATCTTGAAACTGCCAGCGCTGCGGATGCCGAAGCACTGGATCATCTTTTTACAGGTGTGCGCGGCGGTTTGTCGGGGGCGGGCGAGGAACGGAAACTTTGCTTGCGGCTTGACGACGGGGCAACACCGCTTTGGCTGTTTGGTGCCGGGCATGTCGGGCAGGCGATTGTTCAGGCACTGGCACCCTTGCCGTTCGATCTTCATCTGATCGATTCGCGTGATGAATACCTGACCCTGCCAGAAACAGCAAAACTGCATCTGCATCAAAGCGATAGGCCACAGAACGAAGTGGGCGACATGCCGCCTGGTGCCTTTGCTCTGATCCTGACGCACAGTCACGCGCAGGATTTTGACATCTGCCGGGCGGCTTTGATGCGGGATGATCTTGGTTTTGTCGGCATGATCGGAAGCCAAACCAAACGCGCGCGTTTTGTCCGGCGATTAAAAGATCGCGGGTTGGGAGATGCGGAAATCGGTCGTTTGACATGCCCGATTGGAATTCAAGGCATTGTGGGCAAACAACCGGCAATCATCGCGGCATCGGTCGCGGTGCAATTGCTGTCCGTGCGTGAAGCACGGATGGCGCAAAATCTGGTGAACAGGGTCGCACAAGACGGCCTTGCCGGATGATAAAGGCCTTCTTTGCAAGGCATATAAATGATAAAGGGCCGCGCCAATAGTGGCCTGATCAGGAGGATCCGTTCACCGGACCAGGAGTTCATATAGGGAGATTTGGCTGTGTGTGATGCCAAGCATGAACACATGCTCCATGCCGTGAATTTATCGCGGGCAAAAATGGAAGAAGGCTGTGGCGGTCCGTTCGGGGCAATCATTGTCAGGAACGGTGAAGTCGTTGCCGAAGGATGGAACAATGTCACATCCAGCAACGATCCGACCGCCCATGCCGAGGTCAGTGCCATCCGCGCGGCCTGCGAAAAGCTTGGTACCTTCAATCTTGCCGGATGCGAGATTTACACCAGTTGCGAACCCTGCCCGATGTGCCTTGCGGCGATCTATTGGGCCCGTCTTGACCGAATCTATTATGCCAATTCCCGCGAAGATGCCGCGGCAATCGGCTTTGACGATCAATTCCTGTATGATGAAGTGGCAAAACCGATCCCGGATCGGAGCCTGCCGTGCGAACATCTGGATTTAGGGGAAGCGCGTGATGTCTTTGCGGCTTGGGATGCCAAAGAAGATAAAATCGCGTATTGAGACCGTTTGATTAGCAAACCGTGAACGGGTAATACCAACGGTGCGCGTGATCGGATCGCAAAATAGGGGTGGCAGCAGTGACTTCGAGGACCGGGAATACCGGCTCAGATACAGGCTTGGTGATGACAGGCGGGGTGAAACCGGCACAGCTTGAAGTGCGCGGTGTGACCAAGGCCTTTCCGGGCTGTCTGGCAAATGACGATATCAGTTTTCGTATCGAACCTGGCGAAATCCATGCCCTTCTGGGGGAAAATGGCGCGGGTAAAAGTACGCTTGTGAAAATCATCTATGGCGTGTTGCAGGCCGATCATGGCGCATTGCTGTGGGAAGGAAAGCCGGTCACGATCCATAGCCCGCATGACGCACGCGAAATGGGCATTGGGCTGGTATTCCAGCATTTTTCGCTGTTTGAAACCATGACGGTTCTGGAAAACATCGCATTGGCGATGAACGACGTGCGCGATATGGCCGCCCTGCGTCAGCAGGTGATCGAGGTCGAAAAAACCTATGGTCTGCCGCTTGATCCTGATCGGCATGTCTATACACTTTCGGTTGGTGAACGTCAGCGGATCGAAATCGTCAGATGCCTTCTGCAAAATCCCAAACTGCTTATTCTGGACGAGCCGACATCGGTTTTGACCCCACAGGAAGTCGAAAAGCTGTTTGAAACATTGCGCCGTCTTGCAGATGAAGGTTGCGCGATCCTGTATATCAGCCACAAGCTGCACGAAGTCAAAGCACTGTGTCAGAAGGCGACCGTTTTGCGCGGCGGCAAGGTCGTTGGCGGGTGTGATCCGCGCGCGGAAACGGCGAAATCCATGGCCGAAATGATGATCGGCCAGAAACTGACCGCACCCGATCGCAGCGGGACACGCAAATTCGGGGATGTGCGTCTTGATATTTCCGATCTCTCACTGATCAGCGACGAACAGTTTGGCACCGACCTTAAGGGGATTGGTCTTAAGGTGCGGGGCGGCGAAATCATGGGCGTTGCCGGTGTCGCCGGAAATGGTCAGAACGAGCTGTTTCAGGCACTGGCTGGCGAAACCGAAATCATCGGCACGCCGTACTGCATCAAAATTGATGGCAACCCGGTTGCGCATTTTGGTCCGCGCCGCCGCCGTCGGCTTGGTGCTGCGTTTGTGCCCGAAGAACGTAACGGGCATGGTGCCGTTCCCGATATGAGCCTGTCGGAAAACGGGTTTTTAACAGCGTTTCGTCGTATGGCGTTGTCTGCACGTGGTCTGATCCGCGAAGTGCCGACCCGTACCTTTGCCGACAAGATCATCAAGACATTCGATGTACGCACCACCGGTGCCTCGGCCGAGGCCGGAAGCCTTTCGGGGGGAAACCTCCAGAAATTCATCGTCGGGCGTGAAATCCTTCAGGATCCGGGCGTACTGGTGATTTCCCAACCGACCTGGGGTGTGGATGCCGGTGCGGCAAGTGCCATCCATCAGGCATTGCTTGATCTGGCGGCGAAGGGCACGGCGGTTCTGGTGATTTCGCAGGATCTGGACGAGATTTTCGCCATCTGTGATCAGGTGGTAGTGATGGCCGAAGGCAAGATGTCCGCCCCGCGGCCGATGGCCGACGTCAGTGTCGAGGAAATCGGTTTGTTGATGGGGGGACTTCACGATCTGGACGGCGACGTAACCCTGAAGACGAAAGAGCTTATCGAAGGAGATCACGTTGGTCAGGCTTGAACCCCGTCGCCAGCATAGTCAGGCGATGGTTTATCTGTCGCCGGTTCTGGCAATTCTCATGACGCTGTTTGTCGGCGGGATCATCTTTTCCTTTATGGGCAAGAACCCGTTCGATGCGCTCTATACTTTCTTCATCCTGCCGATCAACAACAGCTACGGACTTTCGGAACTGTTTGTTAAGGCAACCCCGCTTGTGATCATTGCCATCGGGCTGTCGATGGGCTTCCGGGCCAATGTCTGGAACATCGGTGCCGAGGGACAATTGACCATGGGCGCCATATTCGGCGGTGGTCTTGCGCTGTATTTTCATGACAGTGAAAGCATGTTCCTTTTGCCCGCAATGTTTGTTCTTGGGGCAATCGGCGGGGCCTTCTGGGGGGCGATACCGGCGCTTTTGCGCACCAGATTCAATGCCAACGAAATCCTGACCAGCCTGATGCTGACCTATGTCGCAACACTGTTCCTGAGCTTCCTTGTGCATGGGCCGTGGCGCAACCCCGAAGGATTCAACTTCCCGGAATCACGTCCGTTCCCGGATGCAGGCCTGTTGCCGATCATTTATGACGGGACGCGGGTTCACCTTGGAACGGCCTTTGCGGTACTGGTGGTGATTGCCGGGTGGATTTTACTGTCGAAATCCGTAATCGGGTTTCAGTTGCGCGTGGTGGGTAAGGCCCCTCAGGCCGCGCGTCATGTTGGGTTCCGGCAGAAACGCATGGTCTGGTTTACCCTGTTGCTGGGCGGCGGTCTTTCCGGTCTTGCCGGTCTGTTTGAGGTTGCCGGACCTATCGGTCAGTTGCAACCCGCCATATCGCCCGGTTATGGCTTTACCGCGATTATCGTTGCCTTCCTTGGGCGGTTGCATCCGCTGGGTATTCTGTTTGGTGGGCTGATCATGGCGCTGACCTACCTAGGGGGGGAATTGGCCCAGATTACGTTGGGGCTGCCAAATGCAGTAACCGGCCTGTTCCAGGGGATTTTGCTGTTCTTCCTGCTGGCATGTGATGTTTTGACCAAGTATCGGGTTCGTTTCGGAACCCCTGCTGCCAAAGGGGAGGCCGCATAATGGATTGGCTCATTCCACTGATGCTGACTGTGATTACGGCATCGACCCCGCTTTTGCTGGCGTCGACCGGCGAACTGATCACCGAAAAATCCGGTGTGCTGAACCTTGGCGTCGAAGGCATGATGCTGGTTGGTGCGATTTCCGGCTTTGCGGTTACCGCGTCAAGCGGATCGGCCATTCTGGGTGTTCTGGCGGCAATCGTTGCCGGGATGTTGATGTCGCTGATCTTCGCCTTCCTGACATTGACCCTTATGGCCAATCAGGTGGCAACGGGTTTGGCTCTGACCATATTCGGGGTCGGTTTTTCAGCGCTTGTTGGCTCCGGCTTTGTCGGTTTTGCGATTGAACCGCTTCCGGGGCTTCATATCCCGGTTCTGACCGATATTCCGCTGGTTGGTGAAATTCTGTTTGGTCAGGATTTTCTGGTTTATCTGTCGATTGTGATGGTGATTGCGGTCGGATTTTTCCTGTCACGGACCCGTGGCGGATTGATCCTCAAGGCGGTTGGTGATTCGCATCATTCCGCGCATGCCATTGGTTATTCGGTGATCAAAATCCGCTATATGGCGACCATGTTTGGTGGGGCAATGGCGGGGCTTGCCGGGGCGTATCTGTCACTGTCATATACGCCGATGTGGGCCGAAAACATGACCGCGGGTCGTGGCTGGATCGCATTGGCACTTGTGGTGTTTGCAACATGGCGTCCGGGTCGCCTGTTGGCGGGTGCCTATATGTTCGGGCTTATTTCGGTATTGCAGCTCCATGCGCAAAGTGCGGGTGTTCATGTCCCGTCACAATTCATGTCGATGTTGCCTTACCTTGCGACCGTGATTGTTCTGGTGATCATTTCCAGTGATCGCGCCAAGATCAGATTGAATGCACCTGCCTGTATCGGGCAGGCGTTCCGGCCCGCACAATAGGGCTGGTGCAACGGGATCGGGGAACGCCAAAAAGATTCCCCGACCCGGTGGGAGGAAGTGCGTATCGGACCAAAACTCAATCAAGCCGTTCTGAATATTATCTCTGGATATCATCAGGCCGGTTTGGCTGAGTCTTGGTCTGGACAAGAACACGTCATTGATTGCGTAAACAATTGGGTTTAAATCCTGATTAGCTGATTAACAGGGAGACCAGATAATGAATGCAAACCTCGTGAAGCGCACGCTTGCCGCCGTTGTGGCAACCGGTGCACTTGCACTCGGCATGGGTGCAGCCCAGGCTGAAGACGTCAAAGCCGGCTTTGTTTATGTCGGCCCGATTGGTGACCATGGCTGGTCCTATCGTCACGACATCGGTCGTCAGGCAATCGAAGCGGCCCTTGGTGACAATGCCACCACCAGTTACGTCGAAAGCGTTCCGGAAGGTGCCGATGCTGAACGTGTGATCCGTCAGCTGGCCCAGACCGGCCATAACCTGATTTTCACCACCTCGTTCGGTTTCATGAACCCGACTGTCAAGGTCGCCAAGCAGTTCCCGAATGTGAAATTCGAACATGCAACCGGTTACAAACGTGATGCAAACGTTTCGACCTATGCCGCGCGTTTCTATGAAGGCCGTTACGTTGCTGGTGTGATCGCTGGTAAAATGACCAAGTCGAACATTGTCGGCTATGTCGGTTCGTTCCCGATCCCGGAAGTTGTTCGTGGCATCAACGCCTTCATGCTGGGTGCATGGTCGGTTAACCCGGATGTGAAAGTCAAAATCGTCTGGGCAAACACCTGGTACGATCCGGGCAAAGAAGGCGACGCAGCCAAGGCCCTGATTGATCAGGGTGCTGACATCATGGTCCAGCACACCGATAGCCCGGCTCCGCTTCAGGTTGCCGAGAACCGCGGTATCGTTGGTTTTGGTCAGGCATCGGACATGATCAAATTCGCCCCGAAGGCACAGTTGACCGCGATCGTTGACCATTGGGATGAATATTATGTCGCACGTGCCAAGGCTGTCATGGATGGTACTTGGGAATCAATCGACACATGGGGCGGTATTGATTCCGGTATGGTGGACATGGCACCTTACACCAACATGCCGGACGACGTAAAAGCACTGGCCGAAGAAACCGAAGCCAAGATCGCATCAGGTGAAATTCATCCGTTCGCAGGCCCGATCTATGATCAGGCTGGCGAATTGCGCATCAAGGAAGGCGAAGATGCAACCGACGAAATGCTTCTGGGCATGGACTGGTACATCAAAGGCATTGATGCCGAGCTGCCGAAATAATCACGATTTGCACGTCCTGTAACGGCGACGTACTGAACAACCCCGCATCTGATGTGCGGGGTTGTTTCGTTTCAGGGTTTCTCGATGCTTGTTTCCGGATCCCCCGGACGGATGCGTTTCGGGCTGTCATCGACTTTTTCGTAGGCGATCATTTCCATCTTCGGGTGTAGCAAGGCATAAAGTGCAGCGCGCCAGAATTTCAGTTTGACCTTGTGCTCGCGCGTTTTACCCGCCCAGCGTTCGCGAAAAAGCTCCATATCCTCCCGCCGGGAAAAATAGATCACCAGATCGACGATGGGGGCGGATTGGGTCGCGCGCGGCAGTTCGATATTGCGAATGCCCATGGTCCATCTGTCGCTGCGGATATTCTTGTCCAGCCAGTCAAGCACGCCCTGGGCAGAGCGCTTTTCATGGATCACCACGCGAAATGGAAAGTCCCGAAGATCTTTTGTCATGTTGCTTCCCTGCAAACACCCCCTTATCAGAAGATCAAAAGGATGACCGCCTGACAAGACATGATCGTTGGTCGATCCTACTATTGTATGTTGGGATTGTGGGCGCCAATTATATTTATCTAATTTTTATCATCACGCTTAGTCTATGTATCACATGGATATTTTACATTTATCATTCGCGGATATATCGTTACATGGTATCCGGGCATTCAAACTGCTGTGATCTAAAATAGCAGGTAATCGGACAGAAAATCGGGGAAAGAAACGTGAGCCAAACGCCAGTCAGGGCCAAGCCAACGGGCAAGGAACGTCATTTCGAGCCGGAAGAACTGATCGTCAGCAAAACTGACCTTAAAGGCCGGATTACATATGCTAACGAGGTTTTCCTGCGTCTATCTGACTACCATGAAAAGGAAGTTCTCGGGCAGCCTCATTCGCTTATTCGTCATCCCGATATGCCGCGCTGTGTTTTCAAATTGCTGTGGGATGAAATCGCCGCCGGTCACGAGATCTTCGCTTATGTCGTCAACATGTCAAAGAATGGCGATCATTACTGGGTGTACGCCCATATCACGCCCAGTCTTGACGCGAATGGCAAAATCATCGGCTACCACTCGAACCGTCGGGTGGCTGATCCAAAGGTTCTTAAAGACACGATCATCCCGCTTTATGCGGAACTCCGCCAGATCGAAGAAAGCACCGCCAATCGTAAGGACGGCATGATCGCCGCGGAAAAAGCTCTGGCGCAAAAGCTTTCAGATGCCGGTCTGGCATACGACAAATTCATTCAAAGCCTTTAGGCTGTTTGCTAATTCGAGGTTTCAAAATGTCGCTATTTGGTGGTTCTAGCAAATCGGGGATCAAAAAGGCACTGGACGTTGTTCTGGCCGCGGCCGAAGGGGATTACGAAGCGCGCATAACCAGCGTCGACAGTCATCCCGACATGCGCGAACTTTTCATCGCGATCAACAGGTTGATTGACCGAAATGACGCTTTCTTGCGCGAAAGTGCGGCTTCGATGGGGGCTGTTTCTGAAAACCGGTATTATCGTCGGATTGTCGAAACCGGGCTTGTCGGGGCCTATCTGACGTCGGCACAGAAAATCAATGCGGCGACCGCGTCGATTGAACAAAAACTGACCGGTTTCAATACCATCGTTGAAGAATTCAAAAGCGGTTCATTCGAAGCCGTTGATCAGATTGCCGAGGCCGCGGGTGCGCTTTCAAGCGCATCGGGTGACGCCAATCGTATTGCACATGAAACCAGTTCGCGTTCGACAAACGTTGCCGCCGCGGCCCGTCAAACGGCGGCCAATGTTGCTGGTGTGTCCGAGGCATCCGAAGAACTCAATCAGTCGATCCGCACTGTTGCCGATCAGGCTCGTGAATCGGTAGAAATTGCCAATCGTGCGAATGGCCTGGCACAGGAAACGGATGGGCGTATCGGCCAGCTCGAAGCAGCAGCAGGCGAGATTGTCGAAGTTGTCAGCTTTATCCGCGATATCGCGGCACAGACCAACCTTCTGGCTCTGAATGCGACCATCGAGGCGGCCCGTGCAGGCGAGGCGGGCAAGGGCTTTGCCGTGGTCGCAAACGAGGTCAAGGGCCTTGCCAACCAGACCAGCAAGGCAACGGAATCGATTGAGGAAAAAGTACAGGACATCCAGAATGCAATCGAGGCATCGGTCAATTCGATCCGCGAGATTGCATCTGTCATTGATGATCTGGCCATCCGTTCGGATCTGATTTCGAATAATGTTGAAACCCAGACGGCATTGTCATCAAACATCACCCGCAATGTCGAACAGGCATCCAGCGGCGCACAGGAAGTGACCGACAATATCACCGTGGTTTCCGAAATGGCCGGTCAGACTGGCGAGGCCGCCGATACCACCCGCGATATGGCGGGCAAACTGGCGCGGGAGTCTGAAAATCTGCGCAAACAGCTGGGTGGGTTCCTTGATACCATCGCCGAACTGCTGTACAGCACCGCGCGCAAATAGCTACCTGTTAAGAACTTTCTGCTACGATAAGGGGATAGATGCCCCTTATCGCCTTTGCCGGAAAGGAAGTCAGTCATGCGTGTGTTTTTTAATTCCCGCCACGATGCCCATGACGGGAATGGTGAAATGCACCATGGGCGTTTGATTCCATGCTTTGAAAATTCCCGCCGGATGGCAATCATCCGCGATGCGGTGGCCCATTCCGTACAGGCGCAGCTGGTTGACCCTACCGATCATGGCATGGCACCGATTGCCGCCATTCATGATGCGGATTATCTGTCCTTTCTTGAAAACGCTTGGGCGGACTGGAATGCCGCAGGCAATGATCATGATGCTTTTCCCTATGTCTGGCCGACAGCCGGTTTCTCCGGTGGTCATCCCGCCCATATCAGTGCGCGTCTTGGGCAATATGCCATTTCATCGGATACCCCGATCACCAAGGGGACATGGAAGGCGGCCTATTGGGGGGCGCAAACCGTGGTGTCGGCGGCCGAAGCCGTCTGGAACGATGGCGAGGCATCCTTTGCCCTGACCCGCCCGCCGGGGCATCATGCACATGCCAATCGTTATGGCGGATATTGCTTCCTTAATAACTCTGCCATTGCCGCCCAGCAGATGATTACCAAAGGTGCGAAAAAGGTTGCGATCCTTGATATCGATTACCATCACGGTAACGGAACGCAGGATATTTTCTATGACCGTGGTGATGTTCTGACCGTGTCGATCCATGCCGATCCCAAGCATCAATTCCCGTTCTTTATGGGTTATGAAAACGAAACCGGTCGTCTGGACGGGCAGGGGGCGAACCTGAATATCGTGCTTCCCGGCGGATCGGATTTCGGGCCGTGGTCACAAGGTTTTGCAAGAGCTATTCAAAAAATTATCACCTGGCAGCCGCAAGCTTTGGTAATCGCGCTCGGCGTTGATGCTCATGAGGCCGAAACGCTGTGCGATTTCAAACTGCAAACCGATGATTTTAAACGGATTGGCCAGATGATCGGGCGATTGGGATTGAAAACCGTCTTTGTCATGGAAGGTGGTTATGCCCATGACGTCATCGGTTTCAATGTCGCGGCTGTTCTGGGTGGGTATCTGTCCGAAATCAAAAAGTAATACAAACAAAAGCCTCAAAACGCCTTGCATCTATCGGAGCGTTTTGTGGATATACGGATTTGTATCAGCTCTTATCCCATGGCGGTGTTCCGCCAAACTCGCTTACCAGAAAATCGACAAAGGCCCGCACACGTGTTGGCAGGTAACGGTTTTCGGGATAAAGCGCATAAACCGCATGGGCTGGGGGCGTATAATCGGGCAAAACAACCTGAAGCTGGCCGTTGCGGATATGGTCGCCGACTTCCCAGTGGGATTTAAGCGCGATGCCATGCCCATCAAGGCACCAGCGGGTCAGCACTTCACTATTGTCTGAATCCATGGATCCGGAAACCGACAGGGTTACCGGGCCTTCCGTCTCGGCACCATGCAGGGTCCATTGATATTGCCGTGATCCGGGAAAACGCAGCAACAGGCAGTTATGATGCAACAAATCGCCCGGCGCCCTGGGAATGCCATGTCGTTTCAGATAGGCCGGGCTTGCCACCAGCATACGTTTATTGGCTGCAAGCTTGCGCACGATCAAAGAGCTTTCCTTTAACTCGGCAATGCGAATGGCGAGATCGACCTTGTCCTGCAGCAGGTCAAGCAACCGGTCGGAAAGGTGTAGCCTGATCTGAACGTCCGGGTTTTTTTCAACAAATTTCGGGATGATAGGGGCGACATATTTGTTGCCAAACGCAATCGGGCACGTCAGCGTGACCGGACCGCGCGTGGTGTTTTTCTGATTGGCGATGGCATTTTCAGCTTCCTGCATTTCGGCCAGAATGCGCAGGCAGTGCCGGTAATAAACATCGCCCTCGGTCGTCAGATTGACCCGGCGCGTTGTGCGGTTCAAAAGCCGAACACCCAGCCGTTCTTCAAGGCGCGCAATCCGGTTTGAAACGACCGCCGCCGAATGGCGCAGCTCGCGCCCGGCGGCAGACAGGTTTCCAAGTTCGGCTACGCGGACAAAAATCTGGATGTCCTCAAAGTCGGACATGGGTTGTGGGCTCCTGATACAGCTTTTTTATTTTCTGAATTTGTGTGTTTCCAAATCCTGACGGCTACTGTGCCATTTTAAAAAATAACTTGAAAGTCATTTCGATTATGCACCTGCCCTTAATAATAGAGCACCCGGATACGCTATGTTAGGACTCTGATTGGAATAATTCCGGATCAGTGCGGTCGCATGATGCGCATAACCGGCAAGGGGACAGCGGGGCGGTATGAGCGACGCCCGGCAAGACGGAGGTTTCAACGGGTGGATATTCTGTTTCAGGACTGGATCAATCTGATCCTGCGCTGGGCGCATTTGATTACCGGTATCGCGTGGATCGGTTCATCCTTTTACTTCGTCTGGCTGGATCTGAGCCTGCGTAAGCGTCCGGGCATGGATGAAGGCGTTTATGGCGAAGCCTGGATGGTCCATGGCGGCGGGTTTTACCATGTGAATAAATGGATGGTTGCGCCGAAATCCATGCCGCCCGAACTGCACTGGTTCAAGTATGAGGCCTATTTCACCTGGCTGACCGGTTTTGCGCTTCTGGTGACAATGTATTACTGGAGTGCCGAAAGCTATCTGATTGATCCGAATGTCATGCCGCTTGGCAAATGGGATGCCATCCTGATCGGGCTTGCAAGCCTGTTTGCCGGTTGGGTGATTTACGATCTGATGTGCAAAAGTCCGATTGGCCAAAGCACCGGAAAACTTGCGATTGGCGTGTTCATTCTGGCGATGGTTGCGGCCTATGGCTTTACCCATGTGTTTAGTGGTCGTGGGGCGTTTATCCATGTCGGGGCGATGCTGGGTACGATCATGGCTGCCAACGTGTTTCGCATCATTATCCCTAACCAGAAAAAGGTCGTCGCCAGTCTGATGGCGGGCGAGAAACCCGATCCGGCCCTGGGATTGCAGGCCAAACAGCGATCCACCCACAATAACTATCTGACGCTTCCGGTGTTGCTGATGATGATCAGCAACCATTATTCGATGCTGTTTTCCCATGATCAGTCGTGGCTGATTGTCGGTCTGATCCTGATCATTGGTGGGTTGGTGCGCCATTTCTTTAACACGCGTAATGCCGGGGGCAGCGGCAAGGCGATTGCATGGCAACTGCCATCGGCTGCGGTGGGCATGGCGATCCTAGCGATGTTTGCGTCCTATGATCCCGATGCCGCCAAGCTGGCCGATCAGGAAATCATCACCGGCGATCATGCGCTGGCGATTGTTCAGACCCGCTGCACGGCCTGTCATTCTGCCAACCCGACCGATGAAGGCTTTGACGAGGCGCCGATGGGCGTAATGTTTGATGACATCGCACAGGTCAAAGCCAATGCGCAGCGCGTTCTGGCACAGGCCGTCATCGGGCGTGCCATGCCGCTTGGCAACATGACCGAAATGACGGACGAGGAACGGGGGCAGTTGGGGCAGTGGATCCGTGCCGGGATGCCGGAATAGCCGGTTCTGTTGATGACGGAAATCAAGGGCGGCCTGCGTGATACAGGTCGCCCTTTTTCGTCTGGCGTCTTAAATGCGCGTGGGGAGCCTGATCAGACGTCAGCGCGATAGTTCATCGGCACCCAGTCAAACATCGTGCTGTCTTCGATGACATGCCCAATGCCCGGGAAGGCGATATGGCACCCGGCAACCAGATATTTTTCTGATACGGCTTCGGCAAAGGCAGCCTCGCGGGTGGTTATGGCTTGATCTGGATCGACATCAAACGCAATCGAGACGCCCGGTTCGTCAAACTGGATGACATCGCCGTGGGTGATGTCGCCCCAATAAACGAATTTTTCGCCATTGCTTTCGAACCAAAGGGCGCTGTGGCCCGGTGTGTGCCCCGGACGATGTGTTGAATTGATCAGGCCCAGCACCGGCGAGCCATTGGTTTCGAAAGTCGAAAGTGTGCCGCTGTCGATATAGGGCTTGGTCGATAGGACGGCCTGATCAAAATATTGCTTGGCACTTTCCGGGGCCTTGTTGCGATTTTCCGTGCTTAGCCAGTATTCGGCATCAAGTTTCGGTACATGCACCGTAGCGTTGCGGAAGACTTTGCTGCCGTTCAAGGTCAGTCCGCCGGTATGATCTGTATGAATGTGGGTGATCACCACATCGTCGATCTGATCGGGGTGATAGCCCGATGCGATGATATTGGCCGGTAATTTGCCAAGGGCAGGTCCCAACAGGTCGCTGGTCCCGGCATCCAGCAGCACAAGACGATCACCGAAGTTTAGAAGATAGGCGTTCACGGATGTCGTTGTTGGTGTGCCCTGGAATGCATTGGCAAGGGCCGTGCGTGCGTGTTCGGGGCTGGTATTGAGATACAGATCGGCAAGTGGAAACTGCCCGGTACCATCCGAAAGTGCGGTAACTTCGACCTCGCCCACCATCAGGCGGTAATATCCGGGGGCCTGTGTGCCAACCAATGGTGCCTTGGCGCTAGCGCGCAACGGTACAAAAACGGTGCTGGCCGTCGCCCCGATGGCAGTGGCAGCAAGCGAACCTTTAAGCATGTCTCTGCGTGACAGCATCAGAATATTCTCCCTCAATCAAATGCCGGGATTTAACCGGCAGCTTGTAACGCGATAGAGAAAGGCTATATTCCAATCAGTCAGTAATCAAATCGATGCGGGTCATGGATACTATTGATCATTTCAATTTAAGGTCATTTGACCTCAATCTCATGATTGCGTTTGACGCAATGATGCAAGAGCTGAGTGTCACAAAATCTGCGGAAAAATTGCGGATTGGTCAGTCCGCCATGAGCCACAATTTATCAACGCTCCGGATGCTGTTGCAGGATGATCTTTTTGTCCGTGTCGGACAGAAAATGCAGCCAACCGCAAAGGCGCGGGCCCTTGCCGGGCCTGTTCGGGCGGCTTTGACGCAGGCACAAAGTGCGCTTCAGGCGACGGACAGTTTTGATCCGGACACGGCAGATCGCATATTTCGCATTGGTATCACTGGCGAAATGGAAATGGTCCTGTTGCCAGCATTGGTGCACCATTTGCAATCAACCGCACCCGGTGTGCGTCTGGTAAGTCGTTCGATTACCGTCGAGACGGTCGATCTGATGCTGAATGCCGGGGAAATCGATCTGGCAATCGGATGCAAGGAGTCTCGCCAGATCGGCGAAGTGCTGTTTGAGTCCAGTGTGGCCTGTTGCTTTAACCCCGATATCTGCAAGCTGACGCCGCCATTATCGCGCGAAACATACCTTGGCGCGCGCCACGCGGTTCTGTCTCAGACCGGAAATGTCGAAGGCTGCGTTGGGGATGCATTACGTGCGATTGGCATCGGTCTTGATGTTGTTCTGGCCGCACCAGATTTCATGCCGTTGCTTGCCGCTGCCCGGAATGCCCCGATTGTTGCGACTGTACCGCGCAGGATTGCGGCACAATATGCGCCCTTATTCGGGCTGGTGTTCTGTGAAATGCCTATTCCGCTGAACTTCCCGCCGGTGACCATGAACTGGCCGATCTGGGCGGACAAGGATGTCGGGCTGGTCTGGTTGCGCAATCAGATCAGATCGGTGATCGGTGACATTTCAACGAATCTGCCTGCCATCGCGGCGCAATGATTGTTCCGCATTGTCATATATAAACAACCCCGCCGGCGAACCGGCGGGGCGGGATGCTTCGGCCTATGGGCATTGTGGTGCAATAACCGCAGAAAGGCGAAACTTCCGCCCCTCAGATAATGGGGAAGAAGCCCAAGGTCAACATGATTAAAAAATAATCAAATTTTAATTAATGATCGAAAAGTGATCATTGAAATCGCGCCTGGCGCAAATATTTTCCACTTTCTGCCTGTTAAATAGTTGGATATTGCGTTGAGTTGCCGAGATTTCTGGCGTTGCAGCATATTATTCGGAATCTGGCACGATTTTAGCAAGCAACACTGCGGTGCAATAAACTCGCAGTGGAGGCAATAGAATGAATAAGAAGCTTCAGGCGCTTATGGGCGCAGGGGCCTTGGCTTGGTCTGCAATTACCATGTCAAATGCCCAGGCCGCTGATACGATTAAAGTCGGCGTTCTGCACTCTCTCTCTGGGACGATGGCGATTTCGGAAACCACGCTGAAGGACACGGTCCTGATGCTGGTGGACGATCTGAATAAAAATGGTGGCCTGTTGGGGAAACAGGTTGAGGCAGTTGTTGTCGATCCGGCGTCGGATTGGCCGCTTTTTGCCGAAAAAGCACGTGAACTGATTGAAAAAGACAAGGTCGATGTCGTGTTCGGCTGCTGGACCTCGGTCTCGCGCAAGTCGGTTCTGCCGGTGTTCGAGGAACTGAACAGCATGCTGTTCTATCCGGTTCAGTATGAGGGCGAGGAAAGCTCGCGCAACGTGTTCTATACCGGTGCCGCGCCGAACCAGCAGGCAATCCCGGCTGTTGACTACCTGATGAGCGAAGATGGCGGCGGTGCCGAGCGTATCGTTCTTCTGGGAACGGACTATGTCTATCCTCGAACGACCAACAAAATCCTGCGTTCCTACCTTAATGGCAAGGGTATCTCCGATGAAGACATCATGGAGAACTACACCCCGTTCGGTCATTCCGATTGGCAGTCGATTGTTGCCGATGTGAAGGCATTCGCATCCACCGGCAAGAAAACCGCCGTGGTTTCGACCATTAACGGTGATGCCAACGTGCCGTTCTACAAGGAACTCGCCAACCAGGGTATTAAGGCCGAAGACATTCCGGTTGTTGCCTTCTCGGTCGGTGAAGAAGAGCTGGCTGGTATCGATACCGCGCCGCTGGTGGGGCATCTGGCGGCGTGGAACTATTTCCAGTCGGTTGAGTCCGATGCCAACACGGCCTTCATCGAAAAATGGCATGCCTTTATCGGTGACGAAAAACGCGTCACCAACGATCCGATGGAAGCAACCTATATCGGTTTCAACATGTGGAAACAGGCTGTTGAGCAGGCTGGAACCACTGATGTTGATGCCGTCCGCCAGGCCATGTATGGCCAGAAAGTTGCAAACCTGACCGGTGGTACCGCTGTCATGAACACTAACCATCATCTGTCCAAGCCGGTTCTGATCGGCGAAGTGCAGGATGATGGCCAGTTTGACATCGTTTGGGAAACCGAAGGCACCGTCGTTGGCGATGCATGGTCGGACTTCCTGCCCGAAAGCGCGAAGCTGACCGCCGACTGGACCTATCCGTGGGTCTGCGGCAACTGTGAAAAACCGATGTACTGATCGGGATTGGACAGGCTGGCTGTTGATGCAGCCAGCCTGTTTTTCGTTGTCCTGATCATCGGGCAACCATTCTTTTTGCGATTTTCTGACATCCGATTTTCAAAGGCTTGGTGACCATGCGTATTGTCATGACCGCTGTCCTGTGCCGTTTCTGTTTCCGCGCAAAAAATTCCCTGTCCGCTCTGTTTGCTGTTGCCGCAATTTGCGCGGTTATGACGCTGGCATTTCCGCAGCCAGCACACGCATTTAGCGACGAAGAACTGCGCAATGTAACGGAACAGCTGAACGATAAAAGTTCGACCAAAAAGCTTGCCGCAATCGAGGCCATGGCGGCCGATGGCGACCCTCGTGTGGCGCCGATCCTGAATGCGATGCTTGAAGGCAATCTGTTTGTGCGTGCCAGCGACGAGCATGTCGTGATTGGTGAGAAAAAGGGCAAGGTCTGGAACCATATCGATGTCGTCAGCGGTGATGTGGTGGGCGAAAGCAGTTCCAAGGAACTCGACAAGATCAAGATCAACAACCGTTTGCGCGGTGCGCTGCGCGATGCGTTGGCGGCCCTTAACCTGTTTAGTCAGGATATCGGTATCCGTACCGCTGCCGTTGAACAGGTCATGGATGCCCGCGATCCGTCGATGTTGCCATTGCTGATCCGCGCGATCGAACGTGAAGAAGATGCGACACTTTTGGCGCGGATGGAGCTTGCACGGGCAACCATGGCGCTGGCGGCTGGTGAAACCACCGAGGAACGCCTGACGGCCATCGAAGTGCTGGCAAGCGAAACCACACCGCAAATCCGTGCGGTATTGTCGCAATTCGTTGCCAGTGCCGAAGTCGAAGGCTATCAGCCCGAAGTCGTTGCAGCGGCCAAAGACGCCCTTGCCGATGTCGAGGGGCGGCTTTCGATGTGGCAGACGCTGGGCGATGTCTATCGCGGCATCAGCCTTGGTTCTGTCCTGTTACTTGCCGCGGTTGGCCTTGCCATCACCTTTGGTGTGATGGGTGTGATCAATATGGCGCACGGCGAAATGATCATGATCGGTGCCTATACCACCTTTGTTGTGCAGCAGATTTTTTCATCTGTCTTCCCGTCGGGTTCGCCCTGGTCGTTGGCGATTGCGGTGCCTGCGGCATTTGTTGTCGCGGGGCTGGTTGGCATTGTGATCGAACGCTGTGTCATCCGCTTCCTGTATGGGCGTCCGCTTGAAACGCTTCTGGCGACATGGGGGGTGAGCCTTGTCTTGCAGCAGGCAATTCGCAGCATCTTTGGTGCCACCAACCAGCAGGTCATGGCACCCGATTTCATGAGTGGCGCGCTTGAGCTGTCAAGCGGTCTGGTGCTGACCTACAACCGGCTTTGGATCATTCTGTTCAGTCTGATTGTAGTCGGCGGGATCGCGATTGTGCTGCGCTATACCGCCTTTGGCCTGCAAATGCGTGCTGTCACCCAGAACCGCCGCATGGCGGGATCGGTTGGCATCCGCACCGGTTATGTCGATGCGCTGACATTCGGGCTTGGCTCCGGCATTGCGGGCATTGCCGGTGTCGCGCTTAGCCAGATTTCAAACGTCAGTCCGAACCTTGGCCAGACCTACATCATCGACAGTTTCATGGTCGTGGTGTTTGGCGGGGTTGGCAACCTTTGGGGCACGGTCCTTGGCGCATTCAGTCTTGGCATTGTGAACAAGTTCCTTGAACCGGTGGCCGGTGCGGTGCTGGCGAAAATCTTTGTTCTGATTGCGCTGATCCTGTTCATCCAGAAACGACCCAAGGGGCTGTTTGCCCTTAAGGGTCGCGCGGTGGAGGCCTGATATATGACCGACTATCGCACGAAATACCAAATGACGCCGGTGATCGGCTGGCTGTTGCGTGATCGCGGCGGAATGATCCTGCTTGCGATCCTGATTGCGGCATCGGTTCTGATCCCGGTTGGCAATCTGATCGTGCCCGAAGGATCGGCCTTTCATGTTCCAACCTGGATGATGAGCCTGCTTGGCAAGTACCTTTGCTACGCTTTGCTGGCCCTTTCGGTTGATCTGATCTGGGGGTTCTGCGGGATTCTAAGCCTTGGTCACGGGGCGTTTTTCGCACTTGGCGGTTATGCCATGGGCATGTATCTGATGCGCCAGATCGGGGATCGCGGGGTTTATGGCAACCCGGAATTGCCCGATTTCATGGTGTTCCTGAACTGGACCGAATTGCCGTGGTACTGGTACGGCTTTGACATGTTCTGGTTCGCCATCGTGATGGCGATGTTCGTGCCGGGGCTTCTGGCGTTTGTGTTTGGCTTCCTTGCCTTCCGGTCCCGGGTGACCGGTGTGTATCTTTCGATCATCACACAGGCGATGACCTATGCGCTGTTGCTGGCATTTTTCCGCAACGACATGGGCTTTGGCGGCAATAATGGCCTGACCGATTTCAAGGATATTCTTGGATTCTCGTTGCAGGCCGATGGAACGCGGGCGACCCTGTTCATTGTATCCTGTGTGATGCTGGGCATCTGTTACGTCGTTGCGCGCTGCATTACCAATTCGCGTCTGGGCAAGGTTTTGATCGCGATCCGCGATGCCGAGGCGCGCGTGCGGTTTACCGGTTACCGGGTCGAATATTACAAACTGTTCGTCTTTACCGTATCGGCTGTGATGGCCGGGATTGCCGGATCGCTTTATGTGCCGCAGGTCGGCATCATCAATCCGGGTGAATTTGCCCCGGCCCTGTCGATTGAAATCGTTATCTGGGTTGCGGTTGGCGGGCGTGGCACGCTGTATGGTGCGGTCCTGGGGGCCTTCATCGTGAACTATGCCAAGACCTTCTTTACCGGCGTGATGCCTGATTTCTGGCTGTTCTTCCTGGGCGGGTTGTTCATCGCCGTGACCCTGTTCCTGCCAAAGGGTGTGATCGGTGCGGTCCCGGCATTTGGGTCACCCGACCGGCAATCGGCGTTTAGCACCCTGCGCAAGCGTTTCCTGAACGGGCGCGCAAACGAAGGAGGCAAGGCATGAGCGAGGCAGCCGAAATCATGATCGAGCAGGCCGAACGCAAGGCGGCCCAAGCCAACACCATCCTTTATGTCGATGGCGTTTCCGTCACCTTTGACGGGTTCCGTGCACTCAATAGCCTGTCCTTTTATGTCGAGCCGGGTGAACTTCGCGCGATTATCGGCCCGAACGGGGCGGGCAAGACGACGATGATGGATATCATCACCGGTAAAACCCGGCCTGATACCGGAGATGTGATGTTCCGAAGCGAAGTCGACCTGACCAAACTGGACGAGGCCGAGATCGCAAACCTTGGCATTGGACGCAAGTTCCAGAAGCCGACCGTGTTTGAAAGCCATACGGTGTTTGACAATCTGCTGCTGGCCTGTTCGGGCGGGCGGGGGGTGTTTCAGGCGCTTTTCCATCGCTTGGGCAATGACGAAAAACGCCGCATCGAACAGACGCTTGAAACCATCATGCTGACCGACAAGCGGGGCGAGACGGCAGCCAACCTGTCGCACGGGCAAAAACAGTGGCTTGAGATTGGCATGTTGCTAATGCAGGAGCCGGAATTGCTTCTGGTGGATGAACCGGTTGCCGGCATGACGGATTCCGAAACCGAACAGACCGCGAAATTGCTGCGATCCATTGCAACGGACCGGTCGGTTGTGGTTGTCGAACATGACATGGAATTTGTCCGCGACCTTGATTGCAAGGTGACGGTCCTGCACGAAGGATCGGTTCTGGCCGAAGGCCGCCTTGACCATGTTCAGAAAGACCCGCGGGTCATCGAAGTATATTTGGGGCGCTGATCATGCTGGATGTAGCCAATATCGATCTGTTTTATGGGGCGTCGCATGCGCTTCGCAAAGTGTCGCTTAGTGCTGAAACCGGCAAGGTCACGGCGGTTCTGGGGCGCAACGGCGTGGGGAAAACATCGCTGATGCGCGCCGTTGTCGGGCAACACCCGATTGCCGATGGCAATATCACCTGGGAAGGCAAAAACATTTCGCGCGATCCGGCGTGGCGACGTTCGGCGTCCGGGATTGCGATTGTTCCGCAGGGGCGTGAGATTTTCCCGCTTCTGACCGTTAAGGAGAACCTTGAAACCGGTTTTGCCGCCCTTCCGCGCGCCCTTCGTCATATCCCCGACGAGATTTTTGAACTGTTCCCGGTCCTGCGCGACATGCTGGGCCGTCGTGGCGGCGATCTTTCGGGCGGGCAGCAGCAGCAGCTTGCCATTGGGCGGGCATTGGTGACACGCCCGCGGCTTCTTGTGCTGGACGAACCGACGGAAGGCATTCAGCCATCGATCATCAAGGATATCCAGCGCGTGATCAAACAGCTGGCGGATCGAGGCGATATGGCGATCCTTCTGGTCGAACAGTATTTCGATTTCGCCCATGAACTGGCCGACGAGATTGTCGTGCTCGAACGTGGCGAGGTGGTGCTGGCGGGGGCAAAGGATACTTTGGACCGCGAAAAGGTCCGGTCCCATCTGACTGTTTGATCAGCATTTGCCAAAATTTTGCGCATGGGGAAATTGGACACGGCCCTGCAAGTGGCGCGATTGCGGGCGGCGCGGTTTGGCCCGTATCTTGCTGTGCTTGCCGATGGGCCAACCGGTCTGACCATGGGTTAACCGGTTGTGCGACTGAAATATTCAGGTGGCTTTGTGCAGCTTCGCAAACTCGAAAACCCGGTTCGCAGCGATTTGAAGGCGGAACCGCAAATGTCAGATGCTTCCAACCCGATCGTCACCGATGGCCGGGCCGAGGTTGCGTTCAAGCCGGGCGCGCCGGGTGCGGGGTTTGCGACCCTTGATCATCTTTATTACCGCGACCCGATGAAAATCCTGTTCCCGCGGCCGGTTGCCGGGGATCTGGTGACTGCCGTTCTGGTGACGACGTCGGGTGGCATGGTGGGGGGCGATCATCTGGCATTTGAAGGCCGGGTCAAGGCAGGGGCATCTGCGCTATTTACCGCCCAGGCCGCCGAAAAGATTTACCGTTCCGCCGGACCTGATTGCGTGATGTCGGTTGATCTGGTGGCTGAAGATAGCGGCTGGCTGGAATGGTTGCCCCATGAAACCATCCTGTTTGATCAGGCGCGTCTGCGCCGCAAGACGAGTGTTTCCGTTACCGGTTCCGGGCAGGTGATGGCCGGTGAAATTATGGTGTTTGGCCGCCTTGCGCGTGGCGAGGTTTTCACGACCGGGCTGGCACGTGATGCATGGGATGTCTCGATTGACGGGCGGCCGGTCTGGCGTGATGCGCTGCATCTGGAAGGTGATGTTTTGCGCATGCTGGATCACCCGGCATCGTTTGACGGTGCGCGGGCGGCGGCGACCGCCATTCTGGTCGGGCAGGGTGCTGAAGAAAAACTTGATATCGCACGCGACTGTCAGGTGCTGGCATCCGAGGGTTTGACGGAAACGGATGTGCTGTGCGCGGCAACGGCGATGAAGGGGATTGTGATCACGCGTTTCATGGCGCGCGATCCGATGAAATTGCGCCGGGTTTACGGCGTGTGGTGGAAACAGTTCCGCCATGAAACACGGGGACTTCCGGCGCGCCTGCCGCGTCTATGGGAAATTTAGGAGAACGGCATGAATCTGACGCCACGCGAAAAGGACAAATTGCTGGTTTCAATGGCTGCCATGGTGGCGAGACGCCGCCTTGAACGCGGTGTGAAACTAAACCATCCCGAAGCCATTGCCCTGATCACGGATTTTGTGGTCGAAGGCGCGCGCGACGGCAAATCGGTTGCCGATCTGATGCGCGACGGGGCGACCGTGATTACCCGCGATCAGGTGATGGATGGCATTGCCGAAATGATCCACGAAATTCAGGTCGAAGCGACATTTCCCGACGGGACGAAGCTTGTGACCGTTCACGAACCGATCCGCTAGGCAAAGGAAACAGGCCATGATTCCAGGTGAAATCATTACCAAAGAAGGCAGCCTTATCCTTAATCAGGATCGCGAAACCAAAACACTGACCGTCGCCAATACCGGGGATCGACCGGTGCAGGTCGGATCGCATTATCATTTTTATGAAACCAATCCGGGCCTAGATTTTGATCGCGAAGCAGCACGTGGTTTTCGCCTTGATATCCCGGCCGGAACCGCCGTTCGGTTCGAGCCGGGCCAGACGCGGGAGGTCAATCTGGTGAAATATGCCGGGTCGGGTGTGGTCTATGGCTTTAATGCCAAAATCAACGGCAAGCTGGGAGCGTAAAAATGGCTTATGAAATTGATCGCGCATCCTATGCCGCCATGTTTGGCCCGACCGTTGGCGACAAGGTCCGATTGGCCGATACTGAGCTTCTGATCGAGGTCGAACAGGATTTCACGATCCTTGGCGAAGAAGTCAAATTCGGCGGTGGCAAGGTCATCCGCGACGGCATGGGCCAGTCGCAGGCATCGCGGGCCGAGGGATCGGTCGATACCGTGATCACCAACGCGCTGATCCTTGATTATACCGGTATCATCAAGGCCGATATCGGCATTCGCGATGGCCGCATTGCCGGGATCGGCAAGGCCGGGAACCCCGATGTGCAGCCCGGTGTCGATATCATCATCGGTCCGGGAACCGAGGTGATTGCCGGTGAAGGCAACATCATCACCGCAGGCGGGATTGACGCCCATATTCACTGGATTTGCCCACAGCAGGTCGAAGATGCGCTGTATTCCGGCGTAACCACGATGCTGGGCGGCGGGACCGGCCCGGCGGCGGGCACGAACGCCACCACCTGTACACCCGGCCCGTGGCACATTGCCCGCATGTTGCAGGCTGCCGACGGATTGCCGATGAATATCGGTTTCTTTGGCAAGGGCAATGCGACCCTGCCGGGATCATTGATCGAACAGGTCAAAGCCGGTGTTTGTGGGCTTAAACTGCATGAAGACTGGGGCACGACCCCGGCGGCGATTGATACCTGCCTGTCGGTGGCCGATGACCTTGACGTGCAGGTGATGATCCACACCGACACACTGAATGAAAGTGGTTTTGTCGAACATACCCGCGCATCGTTCAAGGGCCGCACCATTCATACCTTCCACACCGAAGGGGCCGGTGGCGGCCATGCGCCCGATATCATCAAGCTGTGTGGGGAAGCGAACGTTCTGCCAAGTTCGACCAACCCGACACGTCCCTTTACGGTCAATACCATCGACGAGCATCTTGATATGCTGATGGTGTGCCATCACCTTGATCCGAAAATCCCCGAAGATGTCGCGTTCGCCGAAAGCCGCATTCGCCGCGAAACCATTGCGGCCGAGGATATCCTGCATGACCTTGGCGCGTTTTCGATCATTTCATCGGACAGTCAGGCCATGGGCCGCGTCGGCGAGGTGATTTCGCGCACCTGGCAGACGGCGGACAAAATGAAAAAACAGCGCGGCAACCTGTCGGAAGACGGGCCGGGGAATGATAATTTTCGTGCCAAGCGTTATGTCGCGAAATACACGATCAACCCAGCGATTGCGCAGGGGATCGCATCGCATGTCGGGTCAATCGAGGTCGGCAAGATCGCCGATATCGTGGTCTGGAAACCGATGTTCTTTGGCGTCAAACCCGACATGATCATCAAGGCCGGCATGATCATCGGGGCGGCGATGGGGGATCCGAATGCCTCGATCCCGACACCGCAGCCGGTTCATTATCGTCCGATGTTTGGGGCTTATGGTTCGGCATTGTCGAAATCGAGCTTCTCGTTCGTGTCCCAGGCCGGGATCGATGCCGGGATTGCCGCCGAGTTTGGTCTGGCAAAGCAGCTTCTGGCGGTTTCGAACACGCGCAATATCGGTAAAAAGGACATGAAACTGAACGATGCCCTGCCGAAAATGGAAGTCGATCCGGAAACCTATCAGGTCCGTGCCGATGGCGAACTTCTGACCTGTCAGCCGGTTGACCGCGTGCCGATGGCACAGCGTTACTTCCTGTTCTAGGAGCCCGGATCATGCGTCGCGCCATTGAACATATTCCGGTCAGTCAGTCCGACACATCCGAAGTGCGCGGGACGGTAACACTTGCCTTTGCCGACCGTCACCGGCGGCGTATCCGGCTGATGGATGATGCCGGGGATGCGTTCCTGCTTGATCTTCCGCATGCGGTGCGGTTGGGGGATGGGGATAAGTTGCGTCTGGTGGATGGCGGGGTGATCGTGGTGCGGGCGGCTGCCGAAGATGTTCTGACCATCACCTGTTCCGGCCCGATTGCGACGGCCAAAATGGCATGGCATATCGGCAACCGTCATACCCCGCTTCAGGTCCTGAAAGACGGGCGGCTTCGCATCATTGATGATCATGTCATGCGCGACATGGTGCAGGGATTGGGCGGTGTTGTTTTCGCCGAAGTCGCGCCATTTGATCCGCTGAATGGGGCCTATCACGGGCTGGGCGGCGGTGGCCATGGTCACAGCCACGGCAATGATCATTTCGAAGAACCGCATGATCATGACGGTCACAATCATGATCATGCGCATTCTCACGGGCATTCCCATTCTCATGCGCACGCCCACGCTCACGCCATCGGGGAGCCGCATGACCACTGATCTTGATCCCCGTTCCCCCGCCAGCCTGACGTCGGGTGGCCTGATGCGGTTGATGACATGGCTTAGCCCGTCATTCCCGGTCGGTGCCTATACCTATTCGCACGGTGTCGAATACGCGGTCGAGGATCGCCGGGTTGGCTGTGCCGAAAGCCTGACAATCTGGATCGAAGGGGTTCTGGAATTCGGTGCCGGGCGGATTGATGCGGTGCTGTTCTGTGCCGCATGGCGGGCGGCGCGCGCAGGGGATCTGGACGCGCTGTTTGATATCGGGGTGGATGCCGATTGCTGGCGCGGGACGGCTGAAATGGCGCTGGAGGCAACGGCGCAGGGGCGTGCCTTTGTCTCGACCGCCCAAAAGGTCTGGGGCGATGGCATCCTGACAGACTGGGCCAAGCGAATGCGCGATGATGATCGTCTGCCATCCTATCCGGTTGCGGTGGGTATTGCCGCGGCCGAGGCGGAAGTGCCGTTGCGCGATGCGCTGAGCGCGTTTTTGCACGCGATGGCGGCCAATCTGGTGTCGAGTGCCGTGCGTCTGGTGCCGTTGGGGCAGACCGATGGCGTGCGAACCCTGGCGTCCCTTGATAAGGCGGTGGCGATGGCGACCGAAACCGCGATGAATACCGATCCGGTCAATCTTGGGGCGGCTGCCCCGATGGTTGACTGGACGTCGATGAAACACGAAACCCAATATACGAGGCTTTTCAGATCATGAGCTCCCCCCTTCGCATCGGTATCGGTGGCCCGGTTGGTTCGGGCAAAACCGCCCTTCTGGAACGGCTGTGCAAGGCCATGCGCGACGAGTTCAATATCGCCGCGATCACCAATGATATTTACACCCGCGAGGATGCCGAATTCATGACCCGGTCGGGGGCATTGGCCGCGGACCGCATTGCCGGTGTTGAAACGGGGGGCTGCCCGCATACCGCCATTCGCGAAGACGCATCGATCAACCTTGCCGCGGTCGAGGATATGAGTGCCAAGCATCCGGGGCTTGAGGCGATCTTTATTGAATCGGGTGGCGATAACCTGTCGGCGACATTTTCGCCGGAACTGGCCGATATCACCATCTATGTCATCGATGTTTCGGCGGGCGACAAAATCCCGCGCAAAGGGGGGCCTGGCATCACGCGGTCCGATTTGCTGGTGATCAACAAAACCGATCTGGCACCGCTTGTCGGGGCCGATCTGGGGGTGATGGACCGCGACGCCAGAAAAATGCGCGGCACCCGTCCGTTCCTGTTTACCAATCTCAAGGCGATGGATGGCCTTGAAGACGTCAAGAATTTCATCATCGAGACAGGGGGGCTCCGTCAATCCGCCGCGTCCTGATGGGGATCAGGACGCAATAATACCGGATGACGGGAGCACACGGGCCCGGCCTGAAAATGGCCGGGCCTGAACATTTGGCCGGAAGGTGGATCACGGGTGATAGCCCCGCGCAGATCGCAAATAAAACTTTTTTCAAAAAGTTCTTGATTTGTTCTTTTGATTATGGCATAAGAGAAAAATCAACGGGACAAAAGCGCCCGGACCAGAACCCGCAAGGCCTTGTGCCTTGCGGGTTTTTGCGTTTGGGGCCGGATGAAAGAGGGTTTCAGGATGCAGCGGCAAAGATTGAGGCAGGGTGGTGGGGCGATCCGCAGGGTATTGACCGGCGGATGGCGAAGCCGTTACGGCGGCATTCTGCCTAAGGACTAAGGCAGAGGACTAAGGGGCTAACCCGGTCATTTGTCATGACGGGAGAGGTGCGTCTTGTTGGAGAGGGAGCGTTAGATTTGCCGGGAGCGGCAGCGATGGCAGCAGCGGGCAGCGGTGATCTGTGACCCGTCGATGGTGGACCATTGGGGGCCATACGCCCGAAGTGTGTCCGGGCTCCATCGGTTGCGGTAAAACCACGATTGCCGAAAGTGACCGGAGCGAGGGGTGAGCCCGAAGGTCGTCTGTTGGCGAGGATGGCAGACGCCCG
>NZ_AUNC01000004.1:0-118790 GCF_000714555.1 Thalassospira permensis NBRC 106175
CTGATCCCCGCCATGACCGATGCTGCCCCGAACAGGGCCGCACCAATCGCCATCTGTTCGGGCGTTCTGGCAAAGAACCGTGCACTGGCGGCAGGCACAATCAAAAGGGCCGTGATCAGAAGAACCCCGACAATCTTGATCGCCATGCCAATCACAAGCGCCATCAGCAACATGAAAACCAGACGCAGCCTCTCAACCGGAATGCTCTCAGCCGCGGCAATTTCCGGGCTGACGGTAAGCGCGAGTAACGGCCGCCACATCCAGACCAGAACGGCCAACGCCAATCCACCGCCCAGCCCCAAAAGCCAGATATCGGCAACATTGACCGCCAGAATATCGCCAAACAGATAAGCCATCAGGTCAACCGCAATCCCCTGCACAAAGGCAAGGGCGACCATGCCTAGCGCCAGTGTCGAATGCGCCAGCATCCCCAGAACCGTATCACTGCCAAGGCGGCTTTGGCGTTGCCCGATGGCAAGGATCAGGGCGGCGGCAAGGCAGGTGGCAATCATCCCGATCCGGACATCAACCCCGACCAGAAGCCCGAGTGCAACACCCAGCAACGCCGAATGCGCCAGCGTATCGCCAAAAAACGCCATCCGCCGCCAGACGATAAACGCCCCGAACGGCCCGCAGACAAATGCCAGCAAAATCCCGCCGATCACCGCACGGGTCAGAAAATCATCCATCATTGCGGCCGCCATATCCGATCTTTTTCGTCGATTTCTTCTTCATGATGATGCCCATGCGTGCATCCCGGCCCATGCACGTGCCCGTTATGGTTATGCCCATGATCATGATGATGATCATGCCCGCCCTCGACAATATGCCCGGCAAGGTCATGTTCGTGATCATGCGCATGGGTATAAATGCCAATCGCATCCGCCGCCTGATTGCCAAACAGGGATCTGTATTCAGGATGCTGGCGCACGGTTTCAGGAATGCCCGAACAACAGACATGCCGGTTAAAGCACACCACCTGATCGGTTTTCGCCATCACCAGATGCAGGTCATGCGATATCATCAAAACCGCACAATTAAGTTCCGCCCGGATATCATCGATCAGGCGGTAAAGTTCCGCCTGCCCGGTCACATCCACACCCTGGGTCGGCTCGTCAAGCACCAGCAATTCCGGGCGCAGCAACAATGTCCGCGCCAGCATCACGCGCTGCGTCTCGCCGCCTGAAAGGCTGCTCATCTGAGTATCGATCACATGGCTTGCACCGACCTGATCCAGAACCTTCTGGCAGTCGCTACGCGATGCCGACCGGGTCAGTGTCAGGAACCGCTTCACCGTCATCGGCAAAACCTGATCAATCGCAAGCTTTTGCGGCACATAGCCAATACGAAGGCCCGGCTTGCGGATCACCTCGCCCTGATCGGCGCTCTGAAGCCCCAGAAGGGTTTTGACCAGTGTTGATTTACCCGCCCCGTTTGGCCCGATCAGGGTCATGATCTCGCCCGCATTGATCGAAAGCGTCACGTTATCAAGCACCCGTTCATTGCCAAAGGACAGGATCAGTCCCCGCCCTTCAATGAGTGGTGCAGTCATGGCACAGGCCCTTGATTTCAACAGTGGTGGCTTCGATTTTAAATCCGACCTGTCTCGCCGCCTTGCGGACCGCGATGCTCACATCCTCATCCACCGTTTCGGCAACCCGGCCACATCGGGTGCAAATGAAATACTGCCCCAGATGATCGCAATCAGGCTGATCACAGCCGAAATAGGCATTAAGCGACTCAATACGATGCACCAGCCCAAGATCGGTCAGGAATTCCAGCGCCCGATAAACCGTGGGCGGCTGCACCCGCTGCCCCTCGGCCTGAAGCGCATCCAGCAGCTCATAGGCGGTCACCGCCTTGTGCGATTGCCAGATCAGGCTGAACACCTTGCGGCGCATATCGGTAAAACGCGCATTTTCCGCCTCGCAGACTTTCTCTGCCTGCGCGATTGCGCTATCGATACATCTGTCGTGATCGTGGCCCTTTTTCGGGAAAAGATCGGTCATGTCGCACATCCGAAGTCACGGCGGGCTATTTGCATTAATCTGCAAAAAGCCATGGCACAGGGTGATATGTTATAATATATCATTTCTTGACGCCACTGCCGCGAAAAGTCAACAACCATCGACCGGAGCCTTCGATGACCGAGACCACAACTGCCGCCAATTCAAAGATTGCCGACAAACTGAAATTCAATGAAAGCGGCCTGATCCCGGCAATCGCCCAGCAGCATGACAGCGGCGAGGTTCTGATGATGGCCTGGATGAACCGCGATGCGGTAATCGAAACGCTTGCAACCGGCCGGGTCTGCTATTACTCGCGCTCACGCGGCAAGCTCTGGCGCAAGGGTGAAAGCTCCGGCCAGGTGCAGAAACTGGTCGATTTCCGCTATGACTGCGATCAGGACACGGTTCTGATACAGGTCGATCAGCTTGGCGTTGCCTGCCACACGGGGCGTCGCAACTGTTTCTATTTCGCCGCCCGCGATGGCGAGGAAGTGGTGATTTCCCAACCCGAAATCGCCGTCGAAGACCTTTACGGCAAAAAGTAAGCATCAGACATGGCGATTTCCGACGAACAGTTTGACCGCGTTGCCACCACCGTTATCACGGGCTTCCTTGGCAGTGGCAAAACAACCCTTCTCAATGCCCTTCTCGCACAGGACGGCATGGCAAAGACCGCCGTTCTGATCAATGAATTTGGCGAAATCGGGCTTGATCACCTTCTGGTGCGCGAGGTGTCCGAGGATGTCGTGCTGCTGAATTCCGGCTGCATCTGCTGTTCGGTGCGCGGTGATCTGATTTCGGGCTTGCGCGATCTGTTTGTCAAACGCACCCGTGGCGAGGTACCGGAATTCGACCGCGTGATCATTGAAACCACCGGTCTGGCCGACCCCGCCCCGATCCTGCATACCCTGATGACCGATCCGTTGCTGACCGCCAAATTCCGCCTTGATAGTGTGGTCACCACCGTCGATGCCCTGCATGGCGCGGGGCAGCTTGATGACCATCCCGAAAGTGTAAAGCAATCCGCCGTTGCCGACCGCATCCTGATCACCAAATCCGATCTGGCCGACGCCGAAACGCTTGCTACCCTTGAATCCCGCCTGCGCCACCTTAACCCCGCCGCCCCGATCCATGCCGTCACCATGGGCGATATTGACCCGGCCAAGCTGTTCAATGCCGGGCTGTATGACCCGACGACCAAAAGCATGGATGTGCAGAAATGGCTGCGCGACGAGGCCTACGAGCAGCACGGCGACAATCATCAGGATCATCACGACGGGCATGATCACGCGCATGACCACCATGACCACGATCACGGCCATGATCACCACCACCACGCGCATTCCCACGACGTCAACCGGCATGACGACCATATCCGGTCCTTCTGCATCACCTTTGACGAACCGCTGCATTGGGATGCGTTTGTCACCTGGGCGGAAATCTTCACCCAGATGCGCGGCGAAAGCCTTTTGCGCGTCAAGGGCATCCTGAACCTTGTTGGTGAAAGCAACCCGGTTGCGATCCATGCCGTGCAGCATGTTTTTCATCCACCCGCCACCCTGCCCGCATGGCCTGACGAGGATCGCCGATCAAAAATCGTCTTCATCACCAAGGATCTCGGGCCGCAGGTCATCCGGGAATCGCTCTATCACCTCAATGCCGCCGTCTCGGAAACGACTGAGAATACCTGAAATCTTTCGGCATTTGAGCCACATCAAGGCATTCAACCCGAAATTGGATCAGATTGGGTCTTGGCTTGATACAGCCTCACTCTAAGTCCTGAACTTCGGGCGATCCCACATGTGGTGATCGCCCTTTTTCTTGCCGTTTTTCATCGGCATTCTATCCCCTCGCCAAACCGAAGGACAGCATCCACCATCCAACCGTACAGGTTGCGCTGCTGTTGCGCTGCACTAAATCTGGCGCAGGTTGGCAAAGCTGTCCTCAGTTTTCCGAAACTCTCAAAACAATCAATCAAATCAAATCGAAGGGGGTAGAACATCATGATTTTCCGGAACTGGCAGGGTACGAAAATCCCCGCACTTGGCTTTGGAACATACGAGCTCGATAACGCAAGTGCTGAACATATGGTGGCCGAAGCCGCCAAGATCGGTTACCGCCATTTCGATACCGCCCAGATGTATCATAACGAGGAAGGGGTTGGCCGCGGGCTCAAGGCATCCGGCCTTTCACGTGATGACTACTTCCTCACCACCAAAATCTGGCCCGACAATTTCCAAAGCGGCGATCTGCAAACCTCCGTGGTCGAAAGCCTGCGCAAGCTTGACCTTGATCATGTCGATCTGCTGCTGCTCCATTGGCCAAATGATGAAATCCCGCTGCGCGAAACCATCGCGGCCCTGAACGAGGTCAAAAATCTCGGCATGACGCGCCTGATCGGAATTTCCAATTTCCCGACCGCCCTGATCGAACGCGCCGTCGGCCACAGCAACCTTCCCCTTGCGGTCAATCAGGTCGAATATCACCCCTATCTTGATCAGTCCAAGGTGCTTGAATGCGTGCGCAGCCATGACATGCTGCTGACCGCCTATTGCCCGCTGGCACGTGCCAAGGTGATGAATGATGAAACGCTGGTTGCCATCGGCAAGGCCTATGGCAAATCGCCGGCACAGGTCACCTTGCGCTGGCTGCTGCAACAGGATGGCGTCATGGCGATCCCGAAATCCGGCTCACCCAAAAACGCCAAGGCCAATTTCGATATCTTTGATTTCGAACTCTCCGATACCGACATGGCCGACATCCACGAACTCGCCAAGCCCGATGGCCGCCTGATCGATCCCGATTTCGCCCCCGAATGGGATCAGGCCGCCTGAACCAGCGGCATAACGCATAAAACCATCAAGACCGGCCCCCGACAGGCCGGTCTTTTGCGTTAAATCCCCCCGCCCCGCCAAAAACCGCCGAATTTCCCCCGGTCACCACCCCCGGCTTGTTTCGCACATGCGAAAAGCGTAATTTGATAGCCTGTTCAATCCGTAACCGGCGATTCCTTCATGACCAGCACCACAACCAACACCGCCGAAACCACCAAACCCGATCTCGGCCACCGCCTGTACGAGGATGTGCTGGCGCTTCTGCTTGGCACCATGGTCGTATCGCTTGGGGTGATGCTCTATAGCGAAAGCGTGCTGGTCACCGGCAGCACGGCGGGCGCGGCCCTTCTGATCGAACATGCCACCGGCCTTGGCTTTGGCGTGATCTTCTTTGCGATCAATCTGCCGTTTTACGGGCTGGCCTTCAAACGCATGGGCCTTGCTTTCACGATCAAGACCTTCATCGCGGTCGGGCTTGTCTCGCTGTTTTCAAAACTGATGCCGATGTGGATCGATTTCTCGATGCTCAACCCGATCTTCGCCGCGATTTCTGGCGGTGCGCTGATGGGGATCGGTCTTCTGATGCTGTTTCGCCATCGCGCGGGGCTCGGCGGGATCAATATCCTCGCCCTCTATCTGCAAGAACATCTCGGCATCCGCGCGGGTTATTTCCAGCTCACCGTCGATCTGGTCATCCTCGCCTGCGCCTTCCTGACCCTGCCCTTTGACAAGGTCCTGCTCTCGATCCTCGGCGCGGTCGTGCTCAACCTGATCATCGCACTTAATCACCGCCCGGGTCGATATCTGGCGGCACGCTAACCCGTCCAAACGTCACCTTACTGATATTTCCACCGCCGGAAGTCCGGAAGATCAGCTGGCGCAAGCTTGTACCATTCGCTGTCCACAACGGCAGTTGCATTGTGATAAGCTCCAAGAACATTGGGGAATGGGGGAGAGTAAAACAGTATGAAATCTGGGGACTGGAATACGATATTACTGATCGTATTTGGCTGCCTTCTTGGTTTTGCGGGCTGCGTCATTTTCTTCCCGGGCTTCCCTCCCATGCCCGACGGCTGGGGAAGCATTTTAGGATCAACCCTTGGCGTTGCGGGTGCGTTCCTTGTCGCGAACTGGACCTTTACTCGCCGACAAAAGGCCGAAGATGCCAAATCTTGGCGACCGTTCCATCAGCGCTGCGAACTTGCAATGTACATGTTGCCCAAGGCCGAAACGCGGCTCCATGAGGCCACTGAATCCCTCAAAGAGCTTTATGACTTAGTGGCAAAGGCAAACTCCCATAGACCGTTACCATATCTTTTTGCCCCAAAAACTGTGGGGGAAATGAAGAAAGGTGCGTTAAACATTGAATTGCCAACACTGAAGAAAATTCATGAGGATAACGAGGAAATTCAAGATAAATTCCAGAAATTCTCTTATGATTCTTTAGACAATGCGATTTATAGCCTTCGAAGTGTTGGCGAAGCACTAGAATGGATAACAAAAAACATGGAGGAAACACTTCCTCCTATTCATATGTTTTCGATAAAAAATGCACTTCAAAATGTTCAATGGGCAAGGCACAATGCAGAGAGAGCACGAACTGGTCCTATGAACTGGTTTCTTTATACTAGCGACGAAAAAATTGATGAGAGAGAAGCTAAGGCTGTCTTCCTCGATGCACCAAATGCCGCATTTTTTGATATACAAAAAGCCATTGAAATTTTGTCAAAAATCAATTTACGCACTTAATTATTACCTCTGGAAAAAGGGGATAGTCCCCTTTTTGGTCGTTTCGGGAAACTGGCGCATCACCTTTACATGGGACGGCAAGGATATCGTGATCCTTGATCTGGAGGATTATCACTGATGAACGCACCCCGACCGCTTCGCCGCAATCGCCGCCCGACCCATCCGGGCGTGATCCTGCGCGAACATTACCTTGTCCCGCGCAAAATCCTGCAAAAGCATTTCGCCGATGATGTCGAAATCAGCGAAAAACACCTGAGCCGTATCATCAACGGCCATGCCCGTATTGACGCCCCACTGGCCGCACGCATCGCCAAAACCCTTGGCACCACCACACTCTTTTGGGTGAACCTTCAGGCATCGATTGACGCCTGGGACGGCGAACAGGCCGAAGCCGACTGGCAACCACAAACTGTGTATCCGCCGGAGCGGGCGGCGAGTTGACCATAGTGAAATTGTACACTCAAAAACTCAAAAAGTGGTGGCCTTTACCCGCCGCCTTCATTGCGAGCGCCGCTTTCTCCGCCGCTGGACTGATTATCGATCAATCATGTAGACCAATTGGCAATATGTTCTGCTCCATGTGGGTCAAATTTCAATGGGAGACGGTTTTGGCGGGCGGATTGGGGCTCATGGGCGGTATATTTGTTATTTTGTCGACCCGCGAACATATTCAGGCAAATCGCGAGGACGCCGTTAATCGCGAACTCGACCCTGTGGACAGGCTTTTGCGCGTTACTGACAGAACCATCAAAGACGCACAGGAACATATTGGAAAAGCACGCAAGACACTCTTAGCAACTCCTTACGCCGAAAGCGGCAAAGTCGAGAACAACTGGAACAACATCAGAGTTGACGTCAAAGGGGCTGTCTCTCACAGCAATCAAGCACAGACCATCGCGGCCAATACCGATTTTCCTAGATCGCTGCGAGATGCCGCAAAGGAAATCGTCGAGAAAACAAAGCCGCTTGGTGAACAAAAATACACCACTACTACTTCCCCCGCCGAAACCCTGGAAGCAATTGAGAATATTGCAAACAGCTTGATTGCTGCGAATGAAGAGCTGCGTAGCGAACGTCAGGCATATGCCAGTATACTGTTGAACAGATAAAGACACCGCATTGCCCACAGCCCCCAAGGGCTAGCCGTTTGACGCAGCGGCCTTTGTGCAAATTCATGCGGGCCGCCATCGCACCACCAACCTCATCAAAGATTCCCCCATGACGGGAGCATCCCGCGATAACGCGCCTGCGCGAAATGGAACCATGAATGGATCGAAATCGGCGCGATCACCGGCCATGAGGCCGGCGCAGCAGCCAAAGTGACTAGCGACCCCAATCCACAAAGACAGGAAAACTCGCAACACACTGAAAAACATAAAGAAAAATGGCGATCCCTGCAGGACTCGAACCTGCAACCTACAGATTAGAAGTCTGTTGCTCTATCCAGTTGAGCTAAGGGACCGCTGTGGGGGCCGGTTGGTGCCCCGGGGCAAAGCATTGGACGCCTGCCCGGCATGATAGAATATCTTTTCAGTCTTTAACGTCTTCTGTCAGACGAACGGGGCGGAAACCGCCCCGATGATGGTGATCGGCCGTCTTGATGGCCGAGGGATCAGACGACGCGTTTGAACGCGAAGTTATCGGCATAGGCCTGCACCCGGCGGACGCGCGATTTCGGCTGTTCGATATCGGCAATCAGCTTGTGACGGGCGGCAAATGCCTGTGCTTCCTCAAGACTATCGAAATACATGCGCACCTGACCACGGGTATCGGTCGAACCGATCCAGCCCATAAGCTGATCAGCAACCTTCTTTGCACCCGGTTCAAATTCCATCACCCAGTGTTTGGTCGCCGCACGACCGGACTGCATGGCGTTTTTGGCAGGTTTGTAAACACGGACCTTCATCGGGACCCTCGTCTTGACCGTCGGATAAGATGACATGAATGCGGGGCTCTCTAACACCCGCTGTCTCGTCATCTTTTACACCTTTTGCCGGCACATGAAAACGTGTCCGTATGGCAAAAGGGAAAAATGGTCGGGAAGGCGAGATTCGAACTCGCGACCCCCTGCTCCCAAAGCAGGTACGCTACCAGACTGCGCTACTCCCCGACGCGGATGTGGATTTAGCACCATAATTCCGCACGGGCAAGACCGCATTATGCGTTTTTTGCCCGGATTGGAAATAAAATGCAGCCCAAAAACCAAAGGCCGCAGAAATCATCCGCGGCCTTGCTATTGCTGATTGAGGATCACGTGGCCGCAACGGGCCTGTCACGATTGCTGTTACTATGTCTTAGCGCGGCAGCCCTTCGACCTTCTCGCCAACTTCAAATCCCAACCGGTCCGCCGAACCGCCATTAAGCTCCAGAACAAAGCGTACCGGCTTTGGCCCCGGAATGATGGTTTCGGATTTCGGCACCGTGCGTTTTTCAATCCCGACAATCACGCCATTCTTGTCGATAAACAGCATATCAAGCGAGATGAAGGTATTCTTCATCCACATTGAAATGTCGCTGGCGCGGCCAAAATCAAACAGCATCCCGGCATCTTCGGCCATTTCGGTGCGGAACATCAATCCGCGCGACCGTTCATCGGGTGTAACCGCCATTTCAACATTGAAAACCTTGCCATCCACCAGCAGGCGCGATCGTTCAAACCCCGTCGCCTTTGCATTCAGTCCCGCCATCACGGCAGCACTGATAAAGCAAACGACCAAGGTCATTTGAATGAACGACTTCATAACCCATACCCCTTCAGTCTTTGGACGCGTGTCCTGACTTCGTCACGTATGTCCCCGCCGCGCCACGGATCTTTAATGCTGGTCAGCATTTTTTCGTCCGGCTGCTTTCCACGGCTATGCGTCCATTTTACGGCACGCAGGATATTTTCCGCTGTGATGGTTAACACAGGTGGTATTTCGATTTCGTTTACAACCGCCCACACCCCGGACCAACAGCGCGCAACCCCATAAGGGTTATATCCTCCGCCCCCCAGTACCAGACACCTGGGTGCCATTTTGATCATGGCCCCGACCACGTCCCAAATGGCCTGATTGCCAAGCATCTGTCTGGATAATGGATCTTCTGCTAATATATCACATCCACATTGCAAAACAATGGCTTGTGGTGAGAACTTCTGCGCAAGCGGCATGAAATATTCATGAAGGACATAACGCATCTCGTCATCATGCATGCCACTTGGCATCGGCAGGTTCCGCGCCATTCCCCCGGCGACATCATCAATCGTCCCGGTGCGCGGCCATAACCCTTCTTCATGCATCGAAACCGTCAAAACACGGTCATCATCGGCAAAGGCAATCTGCACACCATCCCCGTGATGGGCATCAATATCAAGGTAAAGCACCCGATCCAGCCCCGAATCGAGCAGTTCAAGAATGCCCAGAACCGGGTCGTTGAAGTAGCAAAACCCCGATGCCCGATCACGCAATCCATGATGCGTGCCCCCTGCCGGGTGGTGGATGATTCCGCCATCGGCAATCAGCCGGGCGGCCATGATCGATGATCCGGCCGCCGTCGCCGGACGCCGGAAAATTTCCGGATAGATCGGATTGCCGTTTTTACCCAACCCGTATCTGACCATCATGTCCTCGGGCAGCATCTGGTCGCGTTCGGCCTGTGCCACGGCGGCGATATAGTCGGGATCGTGAAAGCGTGCCAATTGTGCCGGCGTCGCCACCGGCCCGGTCAAATAGTTTTCCCCATCGACCCAGCCCATCGCATGCACCATATCCACCACCAGCGATACCCGCGGGATCGACAGGGGGTGTTTGGGCCCGTAACTCGACCCGCGATAAATCTCGGCCGCGATCATGCGCGGACGAATATCGTGGCGGCGATGATCGGGATAATTCAGAACAGGTTCATCAGATGGCATCATGACCGATCATGCTTCATTCGGGCTGGGCTCATTGGGGCATCGCAGGATTGACGCGCAAACGCATCCGCGTAACTCTGCTCCCGGAACACTTTCTCTTTTCTTAAACGTCCTTTTCTTAAACAACAGGCCGCCCCATGCCGATCAAAAACTATGCCTTTCTGATCAAGGCCGACGGATATCCGGTACGTGGCACACAAACCACCCTGCCCGGCGATGGCTTCACCACCCATATCTTTGCCGCGTCAAATATCGCGGCCCTGATCGTTGCGGCGCAAAACTTTGCCCAAAACGGGATAGAGGTCATTGAAACCTGTGGCGGTTTTTCCGATACGGATTTTGATGCGGTCAAAAACGCACTTGATGGCCGCGTCGCCCTTGGCCGGGTCACGTTTGACACCGCCAATCAGGCCCTTCTGACCCGTTTCATGACATCGCCCTGATCGCTCTCAATCCATCGTCATCACCAACCCGTCGGAGCCCCGCCCGTGCCCCACAAAACCTCAAAACGCCACCGCCTTTTCGCGGGGCTTGCGATCCTGATCATCGTTATTGTCATTTTCGGCGGTTTTGCCCTTTCGGGGCTTGCCGATTTTGATCTTGAAGGCCGCAATACCCGCCTTGTCGAATTTGACGATCACGGCAACCGGCTTTCGGGCACCCTGATCCTGCCCGATGGTGCGGCGGCCGACACGGCCCCCATTGTCCTTCTGATCCATGGCGACGGCCCGCAGGACCGCTTTTCGCATGACGGTTACCTGCCGCTGATCAACAGCCTGCTTGATGACGGGATCGGTGTGTATAGCTGGGACAAGGCGGGTATCGGCAACAGCACGGGAAACTGGCTTGATCAATCCATGAATGATCGCGCCAACGAGGCGATGGCCGCCTTCGCCGCCCTTCGCAACCTTGATGGCAATCAAAACCGCAAAATCGGCTTTCTGGGGTTTTCGCAGGCCGGCTGGGTCATCCCCGATATCGCCAATCGCCTGCCCGATGCCGCCTTTCACATCCTGATCGGCGCGGCAGTCAATTGGCAGCATCAGGGCACCTATTACATGCGAACGCGCTTGGAAGCCCTTGGCACCCGGCCCGATGAAATCGCCATGCGCATTGAAACCGCCCACAACATGGATAACCGGATTTTCGGCCCCAACAGCACCTATCAGGACTATCTGGCCATCCCCCATGATCAGGAAGTCATGTCACAGGACCGCTATGAATTTGTGAAACGCAATATCGGATCAGACGCAGCACAGCAGCTTGAAACAGTCACATCGCCCCTGCTTGCCATATGGGGCGAAGATGATCTGAATGTTGATGCGGCTTATAATGCAACGATCTATCGCAAACTTGCCCTGCCGAACAATCGTGCAAACAGGGTCATCACCCTTCCCGATGCGACGCACGGGCTGCTGCGCAGCCACCTGTTTAATTATCAGCTTGCCGATCAGATGCCCGACATCGTCAAACTGGCCTTTGTCGTGATGGGGCGGCATGCCTATGCCCCGGGCGCGATGGATCACATCACCACCTGGATCAAACAGATCACGCAAAGCCCATAGCCCTAGCCCGGCGCGCTAAAGCGTTTTGTGTTTAATCCGCATCAAACCGGCAACATCATTGTCGTTGCCGTGCGAAACCCGAACAGATGGCAAAGCAGGCCAAGCTCCTGCACCTCGCCCGCCACAAAGCCGCATCGTTCATAAAGGGCACGGGCGCGCGGATTGGTATCGATCACGTCAAGCCGCACCTGCGCCAGATTGCGCGCCCGGGCTTCATGTGCAATCCCGTCCAGAAGTGCCGTGCCAACACCTTTGCCGCGCGCATCAGAATCAACAAAAATGCCGTCCATCAACAGCACTCCCTCGGACAAATCCCGTTCAAGGATATCGATCAAAACCCCGCGCCACAATCCGCCCCACGCGCCATAAATCGCGCAGATATCCGATAGCGTCCCGCCAATAAACGCCCCCGCGGGCGTTTTGAAACCGGCAATGCCCAGCAGATCACCATCGGGCGACACCGCACTGATCGCATGTGCCGGATCAACAACCCGTCTCAGGAACTGCAACGCCTTGTCCTCCGGCTTCAACACCGGGGCAAGCTTCTGGCGAAACGCCTGCCAGAAAAGATCAAGTGCCTTGTCGATATGGCCATCTTCGATGCCATGACAAATGGAAAAAGGCTGCCGGTCCTGCATCTGTACCTTCCGCGATCCTGTCGATCCGAAAAAGATAACCGGACGGCCTGATTTCACAAGCCAGGGATGTGATACCGATCACGATCCCGACTTGGATTTGTGCTCCGGCTTGCCCTTGCGCTGGCCCGATGCCAGTTCCTCAAGCTCCTCCTCGGACATGCTTTCTGCCATCTCGCGCGCAGCCCCGGTCAGTTCGCCCTTTTTCTGCTCGCCACGCTTGACCGAAAGCGCCAGACCGGCGGCTTTCTGCTGGGATTTCGATTTTGCCGGCATTGTCTCGTCCTTCGTTGCCGTTTGCCCTGTTTATCAAACAAACCAGACCGGCACGTGTTCCGAAAAGTCGACAAAAACGCGCACGCATGCTGCAACGCCCCAAACCGTCACTCCCGCGAACGCGGGAGTCCATCGCGCCGCAAATTCAATGCCCCCAAGACCACCACATGCCCACACCCTCACCCGGCCACAGCCGCCCGCGGCCGAATGATCTTGCCGCTTTGGCGCTGCTCGAACAGATGCGCGATCCAGCCTGCCATGCGGCCCACCGCAAAAACGCCAAGCCCCGCCCCCTTGGGGAGATCCAGTTCGCGTTCCAATAACGCCAGCCCGAAATCAAGGCTGGGATATTGCCCGGTTTCATCCGTCACCCGGTTCGCAATCCGCGCCCAGAACGCATCGCCGACCTGCCCGCAGGATTGCATGATCGCGCGCGTGCGCGGATCACCATCGGGATAAAGCGGATGCCCGAAACCGGGCGGCACACCATCGCGTACCGGATCGATATTTCGCCGTTCCACCCGGTCCATCCATGCCCGGCAACGCGGCGTTAACCCGCCATGCCGACTGCCCGATAATGTCGCCAACCCGGCCAGAAGGGATGCCGGGACACTCGCGCCTGCCGATGCTGCCACCCGCACCGCATAGGCCGACGCATTCAATTCATGATCGGCACACAGCACAAGTGCGCGGCGCAGCAAATCCACGGCCTCTGGCCTCTTTGACCACGCACGCGCCAGCATCACATGGATCGGACTTTCACCGTCATCGCGCATACCGGCCGCCGCCAAAGCCGCAAGCCGCATCAGCTTCGCCGCAACCGGGCGGCCATCCCCGGCAGGATGGTTTGTCACCTCGCCCGCCATCATCGCAATCATCCGGTCAAACGGGGTGGCGTAATCGGCCGGGATGAAATCCGGGGCGCAACACCGATCCTGATCGACCCGCAATCCCGCCAGAAGAAGCGCGGCATCTTCAAGCGTCATGGTCTCGGAAAGCCCCACCGCATCCCTGCCGCGATAGAAAAACCGGCCATCGGCAATGCGGGTGATTTTCGACACCAGAATGGGCTCACCCCAGTCAATCGTCGATGCCGCCACCGATTGCCGCGACCGGCCGCGTTTTTTGCCCTCGATGATTTTGCGCACATCGCGATGGTCATACAGGCTTTTGCGTGCATCACCGGGATGGGCAATGGCGCGCACGATCCCGCGGCTGACATAGGCATAAAGCGTATCGCGCGATATGCCGGTCGCCGCACAGACTTCCTGTGCCGACAGCGTGAAAAATGCGGTTTCATTCATCGGATCATCAAGATTTTTCATATTGATTATCTTGATCAAGATTGACGATTTGTCCAGCCCCGCGTGATCCTTGGGTGATCAATCCCCGCCCCGCGCCACCAGTGCGGAAAAAGGAGCCACCAACATGACCGCCATGACCAACAAGCCCAACCCGTTCATCACCCCGATTACCGATGCCCTTAACGCCGCCCTTGATCTTCCGGGCGGCACAAACGCCCTGCCCGATATCAAAATCACCGGCACGGACGCCCTGCCATCCTTCTTTGCCGTCACCGATCTTGCAACCGCGTCCATCGGCATCGCAGCCGCCATGATCTCGCGCTATCGCTGTTTGGCGACTGGCGATCTGGCGGACATCACTATTGATCAAAGGCTGACATCAAAATGGTTTGATATGACGATCCGCCCGATGGGCTGGGAATTGCCGCCGGTCTGGGACGCGATTGCCGGTGACTATCAAACCGCTGATGGCTGGATACGGCTTCACACCAACGCCCCGCATCACCGTGCGGCCGCCCTGTCGGTTCTGGGCGATTACACGGACCGCGAAGCCCTCGCCCCGATTGTCGCAAACTGGAAATCCGATGACCTCGAAACCGCAATCATTGCGGCGGGCGGCTGTGCCGCCACCATGCGTAGCCTGGGTGACTGGCAATCCCACCCGCAAGGGGTTGCGATTGCGGCCGAACCGCTGATCGGCTGGCAGCATCACGGCATCACCGCAAAATCCCGCCACGTTATCCGGCCGAACCGGCCTTTGGCCGGGATCCGCGTGCTTGACCTGACCCGCGTTCTGGCCGGCCCCGTCGCCGGGCGGTTTCTGGCGGCCTATGGCGCGGATGTCTTGCGCATCGATCCGCCCCACTGGGACGAGGGCGCGGTAATCCCCGAAATCACCCTTGGCAAACGCTGTGCCGGGCTTGACCTCAAAAGCACCGAGGATCGCAAAACATTCGAAAGCCTTCTGGCCGGTGCCGATATCCTGCTGCATGGCTACCGCCCCGATGCCCTGCCCGGCCTTGGCTATGGCGCGGACGAACTTCGCCGCATCAATCCCGGCCTGATAGATGTGACACTCTGCGCCTATGGCTGGACCGGCCCGTGGGCCAAACGGCGCGGCTTTGACAGCTTGGTCCAAATGAGCTGCGGCATCGCCGATTTCGGCATGAAACAGGCCGATGCGCCAAAACCAACGCCCCTTCCGGTGCAGGCCCTTGACCACGCAACCGGCTATCTGATGGCGGCAAGCACCATCCACGCACTGTTGCTCCGCAGCCAGACCGGCCAGATCACCACCGCCCGCCATTCGCTGGCCCGCACCGCCCACCTGCTCTGCCAGACTGCGCAACCAACCCGACCCCAAACCATCGCCCCCGAAACCGAAAACGACATCGCCCCGCATCTCGAAACCACAAGCTGGGGCAAGGCCCGGCGCGTTCGGTTCCCGGCCACGATTGATGGCGTCGCACATGGATGGGATCACCCGGCAGGCAAGCTTCGAACGGCCGATCCGGCGTGGTGATGCTGTTCCAAAAGGAACATGCTGGTCAGGTCCCCAAAATCAGTAATATCAATATCGCCGCCGCTTTCGACTGCGGCCCCGGCAATGACGATATTACCACCGACCGTGATCGCAGAAACTTTTGAAGGTCCCTAAAAGTTGGAACGGTGGCTGTAAATCAATCAGACTTTGCGTACTTTTTGTGGAGTTTGTCGAAGGAGATTTCACCGCGACGTAGCGCCAAAAACTCTTCCTCCGTTATCTTAGCGTTGGCAAATTTAGTCGCAAAGTGCCCGCTATCAAACTGGAAGAAATATGCACCATCTGCATAAAAAGCCTTGCAGTGTATTCCCAAAAGCTCGGTCTCGTTCCCTTGTGCATTGCAGAAATAATACTCGCCGTCCCTCAGATCTAGGTGTCGATCTCTTTTCGAAGTATCAATCTTCAAAGGCTTAAGGTTCACAATAACCTCCACTAGAATTCAATTTCGATAAGCGGTGCGTTTCTCAAGTCAACAACTGCCTCGGCAGTTCCACCCGATGCAAGTCCACCTGGCACCCACTGATTATTGGCTCCGCTCTCGTTTCCACTTGGGCCCGTAATTCCATCAAGATTTTGCGGTGGAATATATAGAGCGACTGCATCGCCATTTGAAAGTGCACCTGCATCTTGCCCCAATCTTTACCCGACCACTCCCATATTTCCACCAGTCTCATACTCGGTCTGTGCAACATCCCCCTAACGGGTCGTACTATTGCCGCCAAGCTAATGACCTCGGAATCCGGACGGGTGCAACGGCCCGGCACTCAGCCGCAAGCCACACTTCCCGCAACCGGAAAAAGAACAAACCTCGGGCTTTCGCAAGCCTCATCATCAGACAGCCTTCAGGCTCATCGCTCCCACCGGCTCCACCAACGGATATCCCAACGACCACCCACGGCCTTGTTGCCCGCCCCTCCCCCATCCGACAATGTCATGACCACCGAAGCCCGAACACACCTCGGGCCTCCAGCAACCTCGCCAACTGACGCCCCACGGACCGCCCGGCTGCTCATTGCCCGCCCCGGCCACGGCGACAACTTGCCATTCCAACATCCAGACACACCTCGGACCGCCGCCATTTTCACCCGCAGACGGATTTCGGGCGCACTGCGCCCAACCTGTCCACCACCGACGGGCCGCAATCCGATGCCGCCGCTGCTGCCATTGCTGCCGCTTCCGGCAAATTCGGGGTCCGTTCCCCGACAAGACGCACCTCTCCCGTCATGACAAACAAGCGCATTAAAAGCATATTAGAACCGGCGCGGAATGCCGCCGTAATGGCTCCGCCATCCGCCGACGCATATCCTGCGGGGTGCCCAGCCGCCCTGCCTCAATCCTTGCCGCTGCATCCTGATCCCCTCTTTGATCTGGTCCCAAACGCAAAAACCCGCGAGGCACAAGGCCTTGCGGGTTTCGGTCCGGGTACATTTCTCCCGTTGACTTTGTCTTTATGCCACAAATAAAAGAACAAATCAAGAACTTTTTTTTTAGGAAATATGAAAACCGCATACAGATCCAAAGGGACAGACTTTTTATACTTTAGGTTGCCCCAACCGGCCAAGATCACCAGATTGTTAAACGCCATGACAGCAAGCTTGCTTTAGGCAATAGGCCTAAAACCCGACATTGATGCCGATTGAAGAGCATTACAGCCTGTGCCCAAATTAAATCTGTCCCCTTTTTCTAAAGACTTTCACGTCTTTCGCACTATCTGAGACATGTCACGCCACTTTATCTCTTTGGGGAACGGTTCAGACTCAAAAAATGCTTTGAAAACCGCCACAACATCTTCAACGAACAACACCTCATCAGGCTCCATCGTCATGTGGCCGCCACCAAACATAAGAGTCTGCTGCCCTTTGAACGGGACCTTTGCCACCTCAAGATGTGCTCGCCAATGCCTATCGCTTGGCTTTTCACGCATTTCCAGTACGCAATTAACTCGACCGCCAGCAACTTGTAAGTAGGATCCATCCGGTTTCGTCAAGCTAGCATAGGATTGTGGCCCATAGCTTTTCAAAGCGCGAAGCGCTTTTTCGACCTTTGAAAACTCGTGAACTTGCGCAGGCTTTTTCTTTTCTACTTCAAGGAGCATTTTCATGGCAGATATATCGTAATGTTTCCGACTACAGTTTCACCAGCCAATTGTCCGACACCGTCAGCACCGAACTGGTTGATGTACATGTCATTGAAGTCTTGCTGAGGCGTTTTAGTTGCCCCGCCACTCTTGTATTCTATTCCCCATAATTCGCCACTGTCCGTACGAACGACTGCATCATAGCGCCGGTTTCCAACAGCTCCCCTGACAGTCAGCTCTTCACCCACTACATCGAATCCGTTGTCACGCAAATACTGGGTATATTCCTGAGCAGATTTCGTTCCCGGAGAAGGTAGCCCTCCCTGACTTGCAAATTTCCCGTCCGGCGTCCTAAAGCTTCCATCGGGGTACTCACGAATTGGAACACCATCTGCCGTATTTGGGGAATTTATACCACCATTCTTATGGTTTGCAATCTGCCGGGCAATATCGTCAACCTTATCGGTCAACCCAGCCTTGCGAGCAAGTTCATAGGACTTCTCAAGAATCTTGAGCTTGCCCACCGAAACATCAATGACCGCATTGAGGCCAGCCTCCAGAAGGGCATCTTCAAACTGCTCGTCGGTCAGTTCGCCATTGGCATAAGCAGTAACCAATTCATATGCGGTTGTCGCATTGTCATAAAGCTCATAAGCCGTCCATGCGATCATTGCCCCCTGAACCAGAAGAATGACAGCAGGAAGGATATTGTCCTCTGCAACACTCTGGCCCGCATCGGCCCCGATATAGACCTCGTTGCCGCTTGTCGCGATCAAGGCTGCCGATGCCGCACCAACCAGACGCCCAACATCAACCCCGTTCTGACGCCACTCTGCAAACATGGCATTCATGGTGTCGCGTTGTTCTGGCGTGATTTCGTCGGGTTTCTCCAAGTCAATTCCTGTAAAGTTCTGAATGTCTTGAAGGGTGCTCTCTTCAGTCATCCACTGATAGAGCTCGGCTGATACCGCACCGCCGACACCGCCTGCGGCCCCCGCCGCACAGCCGCCGGACTGCGAAATCTCGCCACGCGCACAGCCCAGTGCCGCATGGGCAACCTTGTGCCAAAGCCAGGTTCCCGGATCGACACTGGTTGTGCCGTCGGCATTGGTCGTCATCATAGAGTTGTATTCGGCACCGATTTCAGCCGCCAGCGACGCGCCTATCGTGCTGGCAGCCGCCAGACGCAGATTACCAATCAGACTGTCGCTAAAGTCTTCGCCGGTAATGGCGCTACCGATCCCACTACGGATAACACCATCAATGCTGTTATCCAGAAGTGTTGTCACAAATTCGGGAGACTTGCCCAAGTCCTCAAATCCGAAAGTATCGAGATTAATGGATTGCGTCGCACCCGCGGTCAGGGCACCTACAACAATGTTGCGCAAAGTATTGCTGGAGAATATTGACTGGAAAGCACCACGCATGTCGCCTGACACAGCACCGTTGGCAACAGAGGTGGTAACAGTGGTTGCAACTCCCGCCAACGCTGCGTTGATCATCGTCATCGCGGTGATCTGGGCAACCGATCCAGCATAGGTGACACCGGCAATCGTTACCGAAGCCGCACCGGCACCACCTGCAGTGGCACCGGTCATTGCCGCAGCCAACCCTGCCGTTGCCCCCGCTGTCAGAATGGCCGTCGCAATCGCGATAAGCGCCATCGCACCGCCGCCAAGGCCGGAGCTTTGGTCGTACCAGGTGCGATAGATTTCCTCCACACCCTGCCAGTCGACATTGTCCATGCCTTGCAGGTCGGCAAGATATTCAAGGCCGGGCGCCTCGGCCAACTGGGCGATGTCGGTGGCAAAATCGCCGGTAGAGCGGTATTCAACCACCACCCCGCCCGGGCTTTCGATGACGAAATCACCGCCCGATTCAAGGATGGCATGACGGACCACTTCCTTCTCGTGGCCATATTCCGTCATCGTCCACTTGAGCGTGCCGCCCTCATATTCCGAAACCGACAGGTAATCGCGTTCCTTGTCGGTCAGAAGCCAGAGCTTGGCATCCGGATCGGCAAACGGGCCCTTGCCAACACTGATGTTCAAATCGCCCCCGGCCGAAACCCGGCTGGCACGAATGGTGGTGTCCGATCCCGACTGGGTGGTCAGATCAGCAAGCGAGGTGACCTCGGCCCCCTTGATTTCCGTCAGATCATGGATTTCCGTGCGCGAGCTGGATCCCCCGAACATTCCGCCCAAACGCCCGGTTTTCTCGACCTTGTGTTCACGGTGATGCTGTTCCTGAAGGGATGTAATCGTCAGCCCGCCAAAGGCGGTAATGTCAATATCGCCACCGCTTTCGACTTCGGACCCGGCAATGGCGATATTGCCCATGGCATTGAGCGACATGTCATCGCCGCTCGACAGCACACTTTCCTGATAAGTCAGGTGGCTCTCGTTAAGGCTTTCGGATTTCTTCTTGCCAAAGAAACCGCCGCCGCCAGAGCTCGACTTGGAGGAATAGCTTGAATTTTCAGCACCCGCCACAATCGACAGGTCGTTAAACGCCATGACATCAAGCTTGCCATCGGCGGAAACCGTCGATGCCTCGATCCCGACATTGGTGCCTGAAAGATTGACATCACCACCGGCAACAATCGCCGAGGTCACCAGATCTTCGGAATGGGCCTTGGACGATGACTTGCCGCTAGTTTGGGAATAATCATGCACATTACGGGCGGAACCGATCAAAAGATCGCCAGAAGCCGAAAGGCTGACATCACCACCAACTTCCGCCTTGGTGCCAATCACGGCCACATCTTTAGCAGCCTCGATCTTAAGGTTACCGCCAACATCAAGCGCCCCGCCCTGATGGGTGACAGCCGTGCCTTTGCCACTGCCGGTTTTGACGCGCTTGGTTGTGAACTGTTCGCAATCTCCGTCCGAACCACAGCCAGGATTTCGGGTTGTCACATCGGAATAGAATTCGCGGGTGAATTCAGTCCGCTCTTCAATTGTCTCGATCCGGACATCACCGCTAGCACTGTTGATCGTGACATCATTACCGGCCGAAACATCGACAGCAGCAAGACGCACTTCCTGATCACCGGAAAGCGAGATATCGCCACCAGACTTAAGATCGCCGCGTTCAAGATCGATCGTATCGGCAACAATTGTGGTTTCGCTGTCGCTTGTGATCTGGCCACCGGCGATCTGCTTCACCTCTCCCGCGACGATATCAACCTTGTCTGCAGAAATCAGGGCACCGTTACGCTTGTCAAGAAACGCCGTCACAGAAGACAGGGGCTTTGCGCCATTATCCGTGGACGACGGAAGAGCAAGAGCAAGCTCAAGCTGCTCGCTGATCAAATCGTTTCGTGCCTGGGCCGCACCATTGCCGCCAAGAACCTGCGCATTGCGAATTTGCTGTGTTGCCCATGCCTGACGTACCGTCGGGTCGTTTGAGGCAAGAACTTCAAATGCCCGTAATTCATTCTGTTCAATCAGCGGTTCGAAATCGAGACGACTGAACAGGTATGGCGAGGACATGAATGCATCGAGCTCGCCAGTTGCGGGGGTCTCAAAATTCTCGTGCGCAACCTCAAGGACCTCTTCCAGCTCCTGCTTGAGATTATCAAGGGTCGATGTTGCTGCGCCGGGTGTCGAGATTTCCGCCGTAGGCGCGATGGTGCTTTTGGAGGGTTTTGGAACTTCCGCGGTCAGGCGATTGCTGGTGCTTTGCAGATGCACACCAATATCAGCCAACAGCTGCGCCGCACTGCGACTGCCGATTGTCATATTGTTCAAGGAATCGGTAACCGAAATATTCAGGTCACCATGGGCCTGTATCACCCCACCGAAAGTATCGGCAAAATCAAGAACCCCTTCATGACAGGTAAAGCATCCGCGTTTGTGCACTTCGTGGCGTGTCTGGCTGGCCCCGAACGAAGTGTTCGTAAGGTTTTCAGCGGTAATATCAAGATTTTCACCCGCCTGAATCGCGCCGTAGATATTGTTAATGTTTTTCGCTTCAAGGCGAATATTTCGCCCGGCCTTCAATTCAGCCAGAACACCATCATCGTTCAACGTGTCCTGGGTAATCGTGACCAAGATGGTATAATTTTCGCCCGATCCCGAACGGATCGATTTCCAGAGATTGCTGATTTCCGGCAGGATGGCCCCGTCCTTCACATAAGACGGGTTCAGGGCCGCAAGTGTTTCGGCACTGATAGCCTGCCCAGACGACAGGCTTTCCCAAAGGGCCAGATATTGCGGAAGATATTCCGCCTTGATGGAACCAGGCTCTGCCCCTCCGGTAACTGGCTCCGGAGCTTCAGGCGCTTCAGGCGCACCTTCCCCGCCTTCGGGAGAAGAAGGTTCTTCTGGCGCAACAACGGGTTCTGGCACACGCGCAGAGTCCGCCATCATGTCGCGCATGAATTCTACAATCGAAGGAACGCCTGCTTCGGATGCTTTACTGCTCAGACGACCGAAATAAGTAACCCAAGACGAGCCAAGCGTATTTCCACCACTTCCGATTGCCGATGATTGCAGCAGGGCCAGAATTTCCGGCTCAAGCTGCGTTGCATTTGTCAGGTCTCCAGAAAACAGCTGCTCCCAAAGTAAAGCATAGTCTTCTGTGTATTCCGTTTTCAGAGAACCATCTGCATTAAAGAACGTCGCAGAAACCAATCGACTGCGAATATCGCCATTTGGATTAACCGGCCCCGGCGTTTCGTAAAACTGATAGATATTCTCTTTGATATTGGCTGTCGGTGCAGTGCCTTGGTTGACAATATTCTGAGCCTTGATTTCAAGGTCACCGCTATAGGCTTCAATACGCCCGTTCCGGTTCAGAACATAATTGGCCCGACCATCATCTGCGGCGGCATATCCGATCTGGACATTATCATTGGCCCAAAGAATGCCGCCTTCATTCCTTACATCCGGCGCATCAATAGCGAGGTCACCATATGCGGCCACAACACCGCTGTTTTGTATGTTCTGACCGGCTGTAAGGGCTGTATCCCCGCTTGAACGGATCATGCCGGTGCTGCCAGATGCTATCGTCTCTTGGGCTGTCAGGCTTACATTGGCGTCCGAGTTCAGCTGTCCGCTGTTTTCAATATTTTTTGCCGACACAGAAAGTTCTTTGGCACTTTTCAGACTTCCCGCATTTTCAAAGTCGTCCGTCGTATTGATGGTCGTCGCCTCTCCGGACGAAACGACAGCCGATCCGCCAAGACTGATCTTGCCATTGGCATCAAGAGCAAGATTTCCCGCCGACGCGACAGCACCATTCATATTCACGCCAACCCCGTCATCCGTCGCGATGAGGTGAATATAATCAGCGTACATTCCGCCAAGTGCGGCAACGTCTATGGCAACTTCCGGAACGGCACCGCTTCCGGAAATCTCGCCGGTGCTCAAAGACGCGTAATCAACCGCATTGCTGCCCGCAATGACGTTAAGTTGTTTCGCCCTGACTTTGGCAGCGTCGCGAATGGCGATGGTTCGGGCAATCAGGTCAATCTGGTCGTTTGCCTGGTTGCCGCTAATGGCATCCAGCCCATTTCCGTTAATCAGAATATCGCCACGCGTAACGTCAAAACCCGCCAGATCACCAGAAGCATTGATATTTGCTTGCCCGGTGGAAAGGGTTGCCCTGCTCGTGTTGATGAAACCGCAACCATTACAGGTAATCCCATTTTCGTTCACGATAACGACCTGGGCTTTCTTGCCTGCAACCTCAAGCAGACCATTCATCTGAGAGCGGGAACCACCGATGATCTGGTGAAGGATCGTCGATGCTTCCTGTCCGGCGCGAAGGTTGGGGTTACCCTCGATATAACCCTTTTCAAGCTGCGAATAGGCAATCGTTGCCGAATTGTTATCGATTGCGCCCTGATTGGGGATATTAAAGCTGCTGTGAATGTTGTTCGACAGCCCTTTGGAGTTGGGCGTGTTGATATTGTAAATCGTAAGCCCGTTTCTCGACTGATCAACAGAAGAGCGGTCTGTATTTGCTGCTTGCTGGGCTCCTGCCACTACAGGAGAAAGCGTATAAAGCACTGCGGCAAGCAGTGCTGCGCTTTTCTGAATACCAGGAAACAATTTGCCAAGATAATCCATGACTTAATCCCCAACTCTGCAGCTAAAACGACAGAGACGCTTGCGCGTATTTGATTATTCCGGAATCCGTAAAGGCCTCGGGTCTGCGAAGAGCCCGGGCAACGACCAGATCAAGATTGAAAGCACCCAAAAAGTTGACCCGCAGCCCAAGTGACGTCCCGACAAGCAAGGGGGCGTCATAGGTTTCGCGATCATCTTTGCTTAGTTCGACATAACCGGCGTCCAGTCCCCAGACGACGTCGGCACTCGCGTCATTGTCTTGAAAAATGCGATAGCTGAGATCGTTGCGTGTCGATATTCCGGACCTTCCGGACAAACTGTCTTCTCTGAAACCGCGGATGCTGAAATACCCGCCACCAATTGCAAACTTGTCAGAACTCGCGAGATTATCTTCAGAGTATTGAGCATTGATTTGGTGACCAAGACGCACCTGTCCCTCTGCAAAACTGGCTTGAAGCGCAGAACTTGCAGTGAACAACAGGGGTTCAGGATTGATATCCGGATCAAGTGGCGGCTCTGCACCAAGCGCATCCAATCCGCGGATCGCGTTAACAGACCAATCGTGATAGCCATTTTCGAAATTCAGGCGCCCGCTTAGTCCAAATTTTGACTTGGTTGCGAAACGCCTCTGAACAACGACTTCAAAATCATCAAGGAAATTTCTGGATCGCGAAGTTTCAAGCCCGGCAACGGCATAAAATTTGGCCTTTTCTCCGCGCCAAATTAAGCGTTGAATATCCGTCGAAACCCAATGGCTTCGACCATAAACCGGCAGATTCTGATTGATGGCGGGCAGGATAAAACCGTATTCGCTGTATCCTGCTCCAACATTGAAACTCCAGTTTCCAAAAGGAACAAAATAGCTGCCGCTTGTACTTCTGGAATAGGTATCGCTGGACGTGAGCCCTTTAACAGTAGAGGACGCGCTTATCTGGATCGTGTCATTCAGGTTAAGAAGGTTGTCGTAATAAAGACTTCCCCCGGTTTTCTGGCGCCCTGTGTTTTTATAGCCGAAATTATTAAAAGTGATATTTCCGCCAAAGGGCAGTTCATTTGCCGCCGACAGACGAATTATCGAAGTACCCTGCTGCGCGCCCGGATATAGCTTGAACTGCCCTGATTGAGATCGCGGTGAATTAAAGTTTTCTAATGCCTGCTCAATATCCCGGAGATTAACGATATCCCCCTCCTTGAGCGGGAATGCCGAATAAATCCGAGAGTCGGCGGGCTCTCCGCCTTCATAATCAAATCCTTCAACTCTACCGGGAATTATTAGTATCTTCAGAATACCGGTTGAAAGATCCTGCTCTGGCAAATAAACACGTGTCGTTATATATCCGCGATCCGCATAAAATGCGTTCATCTCGTTCAGATAATCGTTCAGATCATTCAATCGAATACATTCGCCGTTCAGGCGGTCGAAAGTATCCGGCACAAGATCCAAACCCTCCAGCCCTTCTATTTCCGTAGTCTCGATAGGGAAACACGGCCCTACAGGCTGCCCCTCATCTTTGGATTTGGGTACAGGTGCATCCAACCTGATATCGGGCCTGCTTTGTGGCTGCGTATTGAAATCCCAATCGCGCTGCTGCTGACGGATTTGCTCTTGCTCTATTGATTTTTGGACGGCTTCAGGCACCTGTTGCGCATAAGACTTATCCGCATAGAAAGCCAGCAATCCGCACATCACTAAGGCACACCGGATACGCATCAGCTTTTCCGGACTTCTGCATAGCGCACAGCCGCACAAGCATGTTCTTCGCAGTTCGGCGCACCGAAAAGATCAGCGCCCGACGCAAATATTCCTAAAAACTCATTTACAACAAAGTTCAATGAAACCATATCAAAGCACGACGCCAATGAATCCCACCAACATTCATTTGCTTTGATTACAGTCATTAATCCTTTTAATGAGTGACAACCGTCACACATTAGAACACATACTTTAAAAAAATTTCTTATTACTTATACTCTGAAATATTAACCTCCACTTTTGAGCACCATGGCATAGGATAGTCCTATAAACTTTGGTATATATTTCGCTTGTCCCATTACGCGGATATCAACATTCAACAACGATACTTGACGTCCCGCCATGATCTGCGCATAGTCCCGTCATCTCCAGGGGGGCCGATCGTGAATCGGCTGAGAGGTTCGGTGTTGCCGGACGACCCTTTGAACCTGAACCGGTTAAGACCGGCGTAGGAAGGATCGCATGCGCAAGACAGAACCAGCGCCGACCCCGGCAACATCCCCAAATCCCCCCGTCATGCCGGGCAACGCAACGCCGTTTGATATTCATCTGCGCGGTGGTCGCGTGGCCTTTAACGGCGACGATATTTTCCATGATCTTGACCTGACCCTGCCCGCCAACAGCGTCACCTGCCTGCTGGGCCCATCGGGTGTCGGCAAAAGCACATTGTTGCGTTATCTCGCAGGGCTGGTCGATGGCGAGGCTGGCGGGGATATTTCCTGCTCGGATGGCAAGCCGCTTTTGGGCCGGGTTGCCTATATGGCGCAGCAGGATTTGCTTCTGCCGTGGCGGAACGTCCGGGAAAATGTGGTGCTGGGGGCGGTGCTTCGCAATCAGCGTCCCGACCTTGCGCGCGCCGATGCGCTGATTGCCAAGGTCGGGTTATCCGATGCCGCCCACCTGCGCCCGGCCGAACTTTCGGGCGGCATGAAGCAACGCGCCGCCTTGGCCCGCACCCTGATGGAAGATCGCCCGGTTGTCCTCATGGATGAACCCTTTTCTGCCCTTGATCCGCTTAACCGCATGCGCCTTCAGGACCTTGCCGCACGGGTATTGCGCGGCAAAACGGTTTTGCTGGTCACCCATGATCCGCTCGAAGCCCTTCGGATTGGCGACCGGGTTCATGTCCTGCGTGGTACCCCCGCGGTCCTGAGTGACGCCATGCTTCCGGCGGGCACAATCCCGCGCGATGTCACCGATCCGGAAATACTCCGCCATCAGGCCGAACTGCTCCGTCAACTTGGCGCCACCGCCGAGGAACTCAACCGGGCGGAGGATCTGGCATGACCAACCGAACAACGCCCCGCCCCCCGCTGACCGAACGGCGTCTGCTGAAACTCGCCCGGCCTTTCATCATCATTGCCGCCCTGATCGCGACATGGCAGATTGTTGTGTCTGTGACCGGCGCACCGAAATATATGCTGCCTGCCCCTTATGAAGTCTGGCTGACCCTGATCAAGCGTCATGACGTGTTGCTTGACCACGCCAGATACACGATTGCCGAAACAGTGATCGGGCTTTTTGCCGGGGCGTCACTGGGGGCCTTGGCGGCCCTGCCGATGGCACTTTTTGCACCCGTCCGGTTCTGGCTGATGCCGATCCTGCTGGTGTCGCAGGCGATCCCGTTTTTTGCGCTGGCACCGCTTCTGGTATTATGGCTGGGCTTTGGTCTGGGCTCAAAAATCGCGATGGCGGCCTTGATCATTTTCTTCCCCGTCACGGTCGCGTTTTTTGACGGGTTATCACGCACCGAACCGGGCTTCCTCGACCTTGCCCGCACCATGGGTGCCAGCCGCTGGCGGTTGCTGACCCATGTGCGCCTCCCCGCCGCATTGCCTTCATTTGCCTCTGGTTTTCGGGTCGCGACCGCGGTTGCCCCCATCGGGGCGGTGATCGGCGAATGGGTCGGATCAAGTCATGGCCTTGGCTATCTGATGCTGCATGCCAATGCACGGGTTCAGATCGACATGGTCTTTGCCTGCCTTCTGATCCTGTGCGCCTTTTCGATCACGCAATATTTCCTTGTCGACCGCGCCTTACGTGCGGCCTTGCCATGGCAGCCCGACAGCCTGAAACCGGCAAAATAAACCGAATTCCCCGCCCGAAACTGCGGGGCAGAACATCAAAAATATTCCGATATCCGATAGGAGGTTCATCCATGTCACGCCTGAAATCCATGATCACCGCGGCCACGATTGGCGCGGTTGCGATGGGAATGACCAGCCCGGCCTTTGCCGCCGACAAGCTCACCATACTGCTGGACTGGTTCGTCAATCCCGATCACGCGCCCCTGATTGTCGCCAAGGAAAAGGGCTTTTTTGCCAAGCATGATCTGGATGTTGAACTGATCGAACCGGCCGATCCATCCGCCCCCCCGCGTCTTGTTGCCGCCGGTCAGGGCGATGTTGCCGTCAACTATCAGCCGCAGCTTCACGTGCAGGCCGCCGAAGGCCTGCCGCTAACACGCATCGGTACGCTGGTCGCAACCCCGCTTAATAGCCTGATTGTCCTCAAAGACGGTCCGATCAAGGAAATTGCCGATCTGAAAGGCAAGAAAATCGGTTATTCGCTGGCCGGTTTCGAAGATGCGTTACTCGGCACGATGCTTGGCAAATACGGGGTTTCGATTGACGATGTCGAGCTGGTGAATGTCAATTTCTCGCTCTCGCCCTCGCTGTATTCCGGGCAGGTCGATGCGATCATCGGCGGCTATCGCAATTTCGAGCTCAACCAGATGGAAATCGAAGGCAAACCGGGCAAGGCATTTTATGTCGAGGAAGAAGGCGTTCCGCCCTATGACGAGCTGATCCTGACCGTGCGCAACGACAAAACCGATGATCCGCGCTTTGCCCGCATGCTGGCCGCGCTTGAAGAGGGCGTTCAGTATCTGGTCAATCATCCCGATGACAGCTGGCAGGCCTTTATCGCGGCCTATCCGAACCTGGATGACGAGCTTAACATCAAGGCATGGGCCGATACCCTGCCGCGCTTTGCGCTCCGTCCGGCTGCTGTTGACCGCACCCGTTATGCCCGCTTTGCCGATTATCTCAAGGATCAGGGCATTATCGAAACCGTTCCACCGCTTGACAGCTACGTGACCGTGATCGAATAGACCGATGGAAACGCAGGCCGGAACCTGCCCGGGTTCCGGCCTTTTCCATTGATCAGCCCGCACTTGCACAATTCCCGATCCGCGACACATTCATAAGATCGAAAACAACAATCAGCCGATCAGGGGATTTGACCGCGTGACTGACGAAAAACGCCCAACGCACCACACAGCATTCGGATTTGAAAACCGCTATCCCCTGCCGGAAACCGGCAAAAGATCATTCTGGCGCTTCCTGAAGCGGCGTTATTTCGGCTCTGAAAACTGGCCAAAAGCCAAACACCAGCACGGCAAAATCCCGACCGAGGCCCCGGATATGGACGCGATCCACAATCCCGATCCGGCGCGCCTGCAAGTCACATGGATCGGCCATGCAACGGCTCTGGTGCAATATGGCGGGCTCAATATCCTAACCGACCCGGTCTTTGCCAAACGGGCATCGCCGTTCCGATATGTCGGCCCCAAACGATACAGCCAGCCGGGATTGCGGATCGATCAGTTGCCGACGCTTGATCTGGTGCTGCTGTCGCACAATCATTACGACCATTTCGATGTCGAAAGCCTTGGAAAGATTGGCAATGGCCCGCGCTATATCCTGCCGCTGAAAAACGGAACTCTTCTGGAAAAGGCCGGAATCTCCCCCGACCAGTACGAAGAACTCGACTGGGACCAAAGCCTTTCGCATGGCGGCATTACCATCACCCATGTGCCCAGCAATCACTGGTCGGCGCGCACCACCAAGGACCGCAAGGAAATGCTGTGGGGCGGATATATCCTTGAATTCGCAGATGGCTATCGTTTCTATTTCGTCGGTGATACCGGCTGGAACGAACGGCTGTTTACCGAAATGGGCGAACAATATGGCGGGATCGATTTCGGCCTGATCCCGATCGGGGCTTACGAGCCCAGCGATTTCATGCGCAACGCCCACACCAACCCTGAAGAAGCCATTCAGATCATGCAGGTAATGGGCATCAAGCAGGCGCTTGCCATTCATTGGGGGACTTTTGTCCTGACCGCAGAACCGGTTGACGAACCGCCGGTGCGATTGGCATCGGCACGCAAGGATGCCGACATTGGCGAGAATGACTTTATTGCCGCCCCGATTGGGGCAACACGGTTTTTTGACGGCAAAACCAATCATCAGACGAATGATTTACCCGAAACCAAAGCCGCGCAATAGAGCATAACAGATAGGTGAAGACCGGCAACGTGCAGATCGTTGCCGGTCTTCGAAAGCCGAAACCCTGGCCGCAATGTTTGGGAGAACTGCGATCATGGTCCCAGCTTTAGGCGATTTGTGCTGCACCGAAAAGAGCCAGACCAACACCGGCGACCGATGCAAATTTCATCATGAGCCTCAAATTAAAAGTTACGTTATAACATAACATTTAATTGCATGACAGATACCCTGCGTCAAGACCGTTTGAAAACGATCCCGACGCCAGATTATTCCTCATACAAAAAGATCAGACCCGCGTGCGCGGTTTGCGGATGGTGCCGTCCTCAAACCGTGAAAGCGCCATCCCGGCAAGCGTAATGGATGGCTGTCCGGTCGTGATCCAGTCCGCCAGCACCTTGCCGACCACTGGCCCCATGGCAAATCCGTGGCCGGAAAAACCGGTGGCGACAAAGAAATGTTTTGGATTGTCGAACTGATCGATCACCGGTATGGCATCCGGGGTGACATCGATATCGCCCGCCCATTTATCAACAATACCCACCTGCTTGATTTGCGGAAAAACCTTTTGCAGGTTCGCCATCGCGTTTTTGACGCGCACCTCGTAAGGCTGCGCTTGATTTTCCCGCCGCCCGATCAGTAGTTGTTTCGATGCCGCCGATCCCGGCAAACGATCAACAAGGTCATCTATGAACCGTTTGTTCAGATGGAATTTGAAGGTGGCCCAATTGGCAAACAGGCCCGGTGCAAAATCGCGGGCATATTTGAACCGGCCCAATGTTAAATCCAGATCGGTCATGAATTCGTCAGCGATATTCATCGAGCCATCGGCACGTTGACGAAACGCCAGACCGGCGGCCAATGTACCGGCGGCTGAAATTTCCGGCACCGGGGTGGTGCGGATCACCGTGCCGCGCGTGGTTTGCTGCGGCAGGCGACGGCCGAATTTGGCAACGAATTTATGCGTCGCGGCCCCAGCGGCACAGATCACGTATTTGCATTTGATCTCGCCACGTTCGGATATGACCGAACTGATTGCACCGCCACTCGTTTCAATGCCAATGGCACCGCAACCTTCGGCAATAAAGGCGCCGAGTTCACCGGCACGTTTTGCGATTGCCGGGGCGGCCTTTTTCGGTTCGGCCTGCCCGTCAGACGGGGTATAAATCCCGCCAACGCCGGGGCGCGTGATGCCCGGTGCGATCCTGGCAACCCCCTTGGGATCAAGCACCTGCGTTTCGATATCAAATCCTTTGGCGTCTTCGATCCATTGCTCAAATTCCGCCATTTCGGCATCATCGCGCGCAACGAACATGACCCCGCCCTGCCGCCATTCCAGATCAGCATTCAGTTCCTGTTCAAGCCCCTGCCAGATGCGGTTGCATTCGATCATCAGGGGCAGTTCAACCGGATCGCGGCCCTGCTGACGCACGAACCCCCACGCCCGCCCCGACTGATGCGAGGCAATGGTGTCCTTTTCCAGAAGGACAACCTTCATGCCCGCCTTGGCAAGGTAGTACGCGCTGCTGGCACCATGGATACCGCCGCCGATAACGACAACATCGCATTCTTTGGGAAGGTCGAATTGGGGATCGTTCGTGATATGGGGCATCTGAATCAGTCGTTCTTTTGTTTTCGTTTTGGGATGTGGCGTGTTCCACGTTATGTTGCGCGGCAATAAATGACAACAAAATCAGGTGCCACCATGTCTGCCGATAACAAGAAACAGAACCCCGCAACCATCACGGCTCAGGCCCTGGGCTGGGTCGAGGAAACCACCCGTTCGGTCACCCCGCCGATCTATCCGTCGACCACGTTCGAACGCAATACCGATCTTAGCTATCACGATGGCCGATGCTATACTCGCACCGACAACCCGACCTATGATCAGGCCTGTGCAGTTCTTGACGCGCTCGAAGGTGGCACACAGACGCGGCTTTTCGCATCGGGCATGGCCGCCGCCGTTGCGTTGCTGCATGCCTTATCACCAGGCGATCATGTGGTCGCGCCAAAGGTAATGTATTGGGCACTGCGCAGCTTCATGCTCGATAGCGGTGTGCGCGCCGGTCTGACATTTGATTTTGTTGATAATGGCGACACGGCCCAGTGGGTGAAACATATCCAGCCTGGCAAAACCAGAATGGTCTGGCTGGAAACGCCCGCCAACCCGGACTGGCAGATCACCGATATCGCCGCCGTTGCCGATGCCGCGCACAAGGCCGGGGCGATTGTTGCGGTTGACAATACGGTTGCCACACCGCTTCTGACCCGCCCGATTGAACTGGGTGCAGATATCGTCATGCATTCGGCAACCAAGTATCTTAACGGACATAGTGATGTTCTGGCCGGCACACTTACCACTGCAAACAAGGACAGCGAATTCTGGCAACGCGTTTGCAAACAGCATGCAGGCGGCGGCGGTGTTCTGGGTGTGTTCGAAGCATGGCTGCTTTTGCGTGGTATGCGTACCCTGTCAATCCGGGTCGAACGGGCCAGTGCCAATGCCATGGCAATCGCCCGCCATTTCGAAAACCACCCTGAAATCGCGCAGGTCCAGTATCCCGGCCTTGAAAGCCATATCGGCCATGACATTGCCAAACGCCAGATGACCGGCGGATTTGGCGGCATGATGTCGATCCGGGTCAAGGGCGGCGGCAAACGGGCCGTGGATTTCCACAATCAGTGCAAACTGTTCAAACGCGCGACGTCACTTGGCGGGGTCGAAAGTCTGATTGAACACAGATCATCGGTCGAAGGCCCAACAAGCCCTGTGCCCGATGATCTGTTGCGTTTGTCCGTCGGTATCGAAGATGCCCACGATTTGATCCATGATATTGAAACCGCCCTGAATTTGAGTAAATAAAGTCGGAATGAAAATCGGCCAATCAACGGACTGGAAATTCCACGCGTGATGAAAACTGTGTTTCGTGCCCGCACACGATCTTGTTTCAAACAATCACTTTCGCTGTGTCTTGCTTTTGCAGCAATGATCGCGGCGACGGAATTTCCGGTTCGTTCGGCGCAGGCGCAAGCCCGCACCTCAAGCCAACCGGCAGGCATGCGTGATATTCCCGATGCCAATTCCCTGCCCCCGGCACCGGGACTGATTTTCGATATGGCCGGGCAGCGCTATATCATGTTTGACGACTTGGTTTCGCATCTTGCCGGGACGCGTTTTATCCTGATCGGGGAAAAACACGACAATCCGATCCATCATCATCATCAGGCACAATTGGTCCGCGCGCTAAGCAAACGCGAAGGCACCAAGCGTGCAGTTGTCTGGGAAATGTTTAATCGCGACCAGCAGGAAAGCCTTGATCTGGCTTGGCAGGCTGTACCGCCCGAGGAACTTGGCAGTGAAATGAAGTGGGGCGAAAGTGGTTGGCCATCATGGCATGACTATGCCCCGATTGCCGAGGCGGCAAAGGAAAACGGGCTGCCGATGGTTGCAGGCAATCTGCCCCGGGATGTCCTGCGGCCCATGATCAACGAAGGTATCAGCGCCCTGCCGACCGAGCTTGCGCAAAAGCTCTCCCTGCCGGCGCTACCCGATGATATTGCCGCACGATTTGATCAGGAAATTGCAGTCGGTCATTGCAACATGTTACCCAAATCGCAATTACCTGACTTTTCGCTTGTGCAGTTTGCCCGCGATGCGTCGCTTGCGCGCGCGATGATTGATGCGAACAAAACCATTAGCCCGGATGGCGCATTCCTGATTGCCGGTGCCATGCATGTGCGTGATGACATTGCGGTACCCTACCATCTGCGGCGTTATGCACCTGATATCGACGATAACGACATTGCAGTTGTCATTCTGGTCGAGGCAGATGACCCGGGTGAAGACCTTCCTGGTGTGCGTGATTATGCGCTTCGGATGGGATCAGAAAATGTGGCGGATTTCATGTGGTTCACAAATGATCTGCCACGTGCCGATCCGTGCGAAGACATTCAGATTGGACAATAGGTCCGAGCAAAAACCGAAAATTATTTGATTCGACGGGGCAACCAATCGGTGGTCGCAACCGGTTTGCCCTTATGCGAACGCATGACACGCGGGCGGACAACTTCTTTTGCCTCAGGCGTGGTGGCACTTTTACGGACCGAGGCATAGAAATCCACCATCACCTGAAACGGGATCACTGTCCCCGGCCCCTGTTTATATGCATCAAGATAAGGCGGATGATTGCGCACGGTTTCGCTAAGATGTTCGACAGAGTGATGACCAAACTGCGACCAGATACTTTCGATAAAATGCTGCGTTTTGGGATCAACCGATTTAAGCCGCACATCCGGACGACTTTCTTCCATGACGGCATAGACGTTCGGTTCAATCGGACCAATATCATCTGCGATGAAAACAGCGGGCATCAACATGCGACCGTGATAATTGGCCCCGTAATAGGCCTGCGCCAGATACAGCAGACGATGAAGCTTTTGCGGTTGCAGATATTCGTTGTCGTTTAATGCATGATCAATCAGGCGAAAAACGGCTTCGAATACGGAATTGAGGACCGGCTTGTTCTGCATATCTGCCCCAGCAAACGAAACGCATGGCGGATCACGATCATAATGCCGCTTGGGCACGACAACAAGGACCGGAACGGAATGTATTCACTTTTCAGGGAAATCCGGCAGGCGATCAGATCAAAGCATCAACCCGTGTGCCGCGAATACCCGCACCATGCACAACAGCATTAACCACCGCATAGAATGATGTTCCGCTATTCGCGCTTAGATCGAATGGAATTTCCGGATCAAGAAGGCTTACGAAATCGATATCGCTTTCGGGTGAAATCGCACCTTCGCGGTCGCTTGCCCGACGAGCCGCCGACAGACGGCTTTGTTCGGCGCGCTGGTCTTTCTGATCACCCGCACTTCCCTGCCCGGATTGCTGTTTGCCTTTGCCATCGATATAGGCATTGAACAGGATACCGTCATTATCCGGGTCATAAGTGTAATGTTCGCTGGGAGCCTGAATCTGGCTATTGCGGTCAACCGTCGCCACACCGCGCGCACCAGCAGCCGCAAGTCGGCCATACTGGCTGACCTGGCTTATGGACTGGTTGTTGACGACAGGTACGACCATTTTCCTCTCTCCAGCCGAAACCGGAACATGCTACAGCATTATTCAACCGTAAGATTATATCCGAATTACGGCTCAAAAGAGACAAGAATCGTCATTTTCAGTGGGTATCGAGCTATTTTGAAGCATTAGTCGCCGTCAAATTCGACCAGATGGAAGACATTGACACCGCGATCACGGATTTTTTGTGCCCCGCCAATATCAGGAAGATCGATAATAAAGGCACAACCGGCAACTTCGCCGCCTGCCTTTTCGATCAGATCAATCGCGGCAAGAGCCGTGCCACCGGTTGCGATCAGATCATCCATCACCAGAACACGCTGTCCGGGCTTGATCGCATCGGTGTGCATTTCGATCACATCCGATCCATATTCCAGTTCATATTCGACTTCGATGGTTTCAGCAGGAAGTTTGCCGCGTTTGCGGATCGGAACAAAACCGACACCAAGGGCTACGGCGACCGCCGGGCCGATGATAAAACCGCGCGCCTCAATCCCGACGATCACGTCGATCTGTTTATCCTGAAATTCGGCAGCAAAACTGTCGATCACATCACGCAAACCATCTGCATCGGCAAACAGGGTCGTGATATCGCGAAACATGATCCCCTTTTTCGGGTAATCGGGAATGGTACGGATCAGCGACTTGATCGACATGGGAGAACTCCGGCCGGGGTTAACCTGAAAAACAAAACCGCCATCTTTAACACCAGATGGCGGTTTAAAATCAAGCGTTCCCGAATATTGGCAGCAAATCGGCTTTGCCGCCTGCAATCGCAGCTAGGCCGCGTGCGCCGTGTTTCGATGCATTACGGCGTTGTTTGCCGTGACAAAGTCATTTGCAAGTTTCTTGCTGATTTCAGCACGTGTACCACGCGGCAAACCGGTCCCGGCGGCCTGCCGGTTACCCCATACTGCGCGATAAAGGCGGTAATCATGGTCATTGATCTGACCAAATACTTTTTCGACTTCCATCAAGGTCTGGACATAACTTTTGTTCATGTCAGCCATCCTGTTGCTCGTGATGTTCCGAATGACAATCCCCTTCGGAATAACGACGCCCGGCTTTGCCAGCGCATCGTCAAGCAGCGATATAATCCCCTAAAGGCCGCCTCTCAACGGCAGGACGGTGACAAGATCGGGAATATTTTGTGACACCTCGCCTTAATCGGAAAAAATGCAATCAGAACAAACTGCTATCAGACAGAAAAAAGACGCCAAACGGTGAATAGCCAGCCCGGTTCAGTGCATCTTTTTCTGGGCTTCGGCCTGACGCGCTTCTTCATCAAACTTCTTTTGCAGCGCATCGGCATATTCGCCGTAGATACGGCCTTCGATCGACAGCTCCAGAAACCGGATATAGTCCTGCTGGTTGTCGATTTTGGCGCGTGCAACCGGGATCACATCAAACGGACTTTCAGCATCCAGACCATATTTTCGGATCAGCTCCAGCATTTCGGTTGTGATCTGTTCGAGCTTTTTCTGCGCGTCCGAGAATGAAATGCTCATGATGTTTCCTGTTCTGATATGACAACCACGCGCCTTATGCCCTGCCAGTTACCAGATGACAAGTTTCCGCCCCCGCGAACTATACCGGCGCGCCCTTACCTATCCGAATGATCCAGCCATTTTGCCATCCGACTTGAGACAAATCAAAGACCTGCATCCCGCATGGTCCGATGCTGCATTCGGGACAGTTTGATACGGACCATCAGTGGATCATTGATGGTCTGTGCGCGTGCATTTGCATAATCCATTCGGGGATCAGTGATGAAGTTGTTATCGGCTTTCAATGCCATGGGCATTCGCAAACGCTTTATGTGGGCGTCGGCCTTCGGCGTTACTTCCACGGTGATCATCGCACTTGCCATGATGATGTTTGCCGAAGAAAAGGCAATGGATGCCAAGCTTAATCAGCTAAGCCAGAATGAACTGACATCGCTTCATGCGCTGATTGTAAATGTGATGGCCGCCCGTCCTGATGACTCTGATGACATCGGTATTGATGTTTTCAACAACTGGTTTGAAAGCCGAAATCTGGATTATCCCGGCGAATTATGGTCGGCATGGGGCCCGACCACGCTGGCCTATATGAAGGAATATGGCGACAAGGACCTGAAAACGCCGCGCGATGCGATTGATCAGGAAGCCATTGAAACCGGTCAAACCATTGGACGTTATACCGACGAAGGCACCTATCGCCTGTCGATGCCAATTGTTCTTGGTGTGACCAAAGGTGCCGAACGCGAGGTTTGCTTTAGCTGCCATGGCGCAATGGAAGCCGAAAAGGGCGACGTGATTGCAGTTCTGTCATCAAGTCTTTCGGTTGCCCCCGAACAGGCGAAAACCAATCAGATCCTGATCGGTATTGTGATTGGCGGCATCGTCATTGCACTTGCCACCATCTTTGGCATGCGGTTGCTGCTGTCGAAAATCGTTACCGAACCGCTTAGCAAGCTGGGTTCGGTGATGACCGAACTTGCCGATGGCAAAACCGACCTGATCATCCATGACCTTGACCGCAAGGACGAAATCGGTCGCATGGCACAATCGGTCGATGTGTTCCGCACCAATGCGATTGCAAAAAAACGCATGGAAGTCGAACAGGAAGCGGCATCGCGCAAGCGCGAAAAACGCATGAAAACGCTTGAAAAACACATTGGCGGGTTCGAAGGGGTAATTGCCAATATTGTCGGTTCGGTTTCCACATCGGCCGACCGGATGCAAAGCACGGCCCGTGCCTTGGTCGGTGCCGCCGATCTGGCAAGCAAAAGTGCCACAACCGTTGCTGCCGCCTCCGAAGAAGCCACGGTTAATGTCCGCACCGTGGCCGACGCAGCGGAAAATCTGTCGCATTCGATCACCCAGATCGGCAATCAGGCGCATCATTCAACCGAAATCACCGCCGAAGCATCGCGCGAAGCCGAAGTTTCCAGCAAGACCGTCGCCGGACTTTCAGAAGCCGCCGGTCGCATTGGCGAGATTGTCGAACTGATCAGTGACATTGCTGGTCAAACCAACCTTCTGGCGCTTAACGCAACCATCGAGGCCGCCCGCGCAGGCGAAGCAGGTAAAGGTTTTGCCGTTGTTGCCGCAGAGGTCAAAAACCTTGCCAACCAGACGGCACGCGCAACCAGCGAAATTTCCGAACAGATTTTGGCCATCCAGGAAGAAACCGGCAAAACGGTCCAGTCAATGGACGACATTTCCAACGTTATTTCGCGGATTACCGACATCACAAACACGATTTCCGATGCAGTTCGTGAACAGGCCGATGCCACCGGCGAAATTGCACAGAATGTCGAACAGGCCGCTATTGGCACGCAGGAAGTCAGCAGCAATATCGAACGCGTCAGCGATACGGTGGCCGAAACCGATCAGGCCGCCCACCAGGTCCTGAATGTGGCTGAAGAACTGGGGCAACTTTCGACAGAACTTCGCCGAGAGGTCGATAGTTTCCTGATCAGTATCCGGTCGGCTTGATCCTGAAATTTTCCGGAACTGCATTTTGTGCCTCGCACCATTTCTGGTGGTGCGGGGCTTGTTTTTTTGGTGTACAGCAATTCCCCGGCAAAATCTTGGCATCAAAATTAACCTGACGATAACCGCCAATTTGTCTATTCTGAAAAAAAGGTGTTAAACCTTTAAAATTCTAATCGGGTTGGGGGTATTCGAGCGGCTCACGCTTGGAGAAAATAAAAGACAATGTCTTTTACGACGATCTTGGGGATTCTGGTCGGTTTGGGGCTTTTTGTCGGCTCCATCTTTATTTCGACCGACAACTATTTTGTGTTTATCAGTCTGTCGAGTGCGTTGATGGTGATCGGCGGGACCTTGGCAGCGACTTTTATTGCCTACGAAGCACGCTATGTTCTGCTTGCGCTCAAGCTGATTTTCAAAATCTTTCGGGCACCGCAGATGGGCCGGGGCCAATTGACCGGCGAAGTCGGCCGTGTGGTCAAATGGGGCTATCTGCTTCAGAAAAAAGGCATCAACGCGCTGGAGCAGGAAGCACAGCGCGTCGGCAAGGACGAGCCATTTCTGGGCTGGGCGATGGAAGTCGTCATCACCGGTTATAACGGTGATGAAACCGCCGAAATGCTCCATAACGCGATTGAAAACGCGTTCAGCCGAAATCTGGTACCTGTATCCATCCTGAAAAGCATGGCGGGTGCCGCGCCGGCATTTGGCATGATCGGAACGCTGGTTGGTCTTGTCATCATGCTTGATAAAATGGCCGATGATCCGACACAGCTTGGTTCGGGTCTTGCGATTGCGCTGATCACGACCCTTTACGGGATTGTCGCCGCCAGATTCTTTTTCATGCCGGCCGCCAGCAAAATCCAGCAGCGCGAGGAAATCATGCGGTTTCGCAATTACCTGATTGCCGAAGGCCTGATCATGCTAGCCGATCGCAAGGGACCGCGCGCCATACAGGACAAAATGAATTCGTTCCTTGATCCGGCGATCCATTTCAATATCGACAAGTCCGCAAAATAGCGGCCACAGACAATATGCTTGACGACAGGAGGCCATGATGGCCCGACGCAAATCACCGATGGGGCGACGCCAGGAAGAACTGGTCGAAGAAGACTGGATCGTAACCTATGCCGATGCGATCACGCTTCTGATGGCGTTCTTTGTGATGCTGGTCAGCTTTTCCAAGGTCGAAATCCCTCTTTTCGAAAAAGTACAATCAGGTATTGCCGAACAGATTGGCAAACGCGAGATCGTCCGCCCGACGCAGGTTCTCGAAACCGATCTGAAGGATGTTGTGTTCAACACATCAATGGATAGTGCCGTCAATGTTTCGACCGACGACGAAGGTATTCTGATGGAACTTGGCGGCGGCGCATTTTTCCATCCCGGATCAGCCAATTTGACGCAGGATGCGGTCCTGTTCCTTAAAGATGTTGGGGACCTGTTAAAAGAACCCCGTTATCTTGGCTTTCAGGTCGAAGTGACCGGGCATACTGACGACAGCCCGATCAACACACCACGTTTCCCGTCGAACTGGGAACTGGCGGCCGGGCGATCCATTGCCGTTGTGCGCTTTTTAAGCGCGGTCGGGGTTGATCCGGAAAGTGACCGCATGCGGGCAATTTCCTATGGCGATACCAAGCCGAAATTGCCAAACCGCGGCGATGATGGCAACCCGATCGAAGAAAACCGCGAAGCCAACCGCCGTATTGAAATTCGCATTTTCCCAAAATATTCGCGCGTATTCTGATGTTGGTGGTGCGCGTTCTGCCGGGTACCCTATTCGATAACGACGACCATTTCATCGCGCGCGGCAAAGACATTTGACCATTGGCTGCGTGCCTGCTGTTCGATCCCGGCCATTACCGCATCATTGTGATCGGGCTCATGATGAAACAGGGCAAGCCGTTTGACGTTTGCCGCCTGACACAGCCGAACTCCTTCCTGCCAGGTCGAATGCCCCCAGCCAACTTTGGCCGGGAATTCATCGTCGGTGTAAGTGCTGTCATAAATCACGAGATCAGCATTCCGGATGAAATCAAGAACCACCTCGTCAGGTTGGCCCGGCATATGTTCGGTATCGGTGACATAACAGACAGACTTGCCGCCATGCTCCACGCGATACGCCGTCGCCCCGTTGGGATGACGCAACGGCGCGGTCCTAACGGCAATCCCATCGGCCGGGTATAAAACCGTCCCGACCGTGAAATCTTCGAATGTCAGTTTTGACTTCATGGCCGAAAGCGGTACCGGAAAGGTTGGATCCGCCATCTGGGCCGAAAACACGCGCTCGACCCCGCCCTGCTCTTTCAAATGTCCGGCCAGCACGTGAAAACGTGCAGCAGGATTATAGGCCGGGACAAAAAACGGGAACCCGTTGATATGGTCCCAGTGGGTATGCGTCAGATAAATGCTGGCTTCGGTTACCTTGCGCCGGATCAGATCCTTGCCAAGATTGCGAATACCGGTTCCGGCGTCAAAGATCAGGGTATGATCACCGATCCGCATTTCGACACAACTGGTATTGCCGCCATAAACAACATGGTCAGGGGAAGGACAGGCAATGCTCCCACGAACTCCCCAGAACTTTACATCAATTGCCATTCGCTGCCCTTCACATATGTCTGTGGCTGTCGTCCGCGACAGACGAATGCATCAATCCCGTTGAAATATAACACTCATTTCGCAAAAGAAAATTACCCGCGTTCTAATTCTGCGGCTTGATAAACACCGCTGTACCGATCTCAGCCCCGAACGCCTGATCGGCACGTCCACAGTTTACGGCAACCTCACAAAGTCCGATTGAATTTCGGTAATGAAAGCCCTGCCCCAGCGCGACATCGGAGAATGTCCGGGCAGGCGAAAGAGACTGTCCGTTGATCAAAAGCTTCAGATTGCGGTTCTGCCACCCCGGTGCGGCAAGAAGACCGGTCATCAGATTGCCATAGCTGTCGATATAAATGATTTCTGAAAGCTCATCCGGCCAGCTCTGGGGCGGGACATAACGCAACCCGACATCGATATCGCCAAGTGCCACAGGTTCACCCTTGGCAATCATGCAGGCCACCGGTGCGAAAATATCTCGCCCGTGAAAGCTTGCCGATGCATTTTCGGGATGCCAGTTGATCACTCTCACCCGGCATGTTTTCGACCGCCGGATCAGTATTTCGAACAATCCGTTGTCGGGACCGACGTAAAAAACGCCATCGCATTCAACAACAATGCCGCGACGCTGGCTGCCGACACCCGGGTCAACGACGCAAAGCACGACATCGCCCGGTTGAAATTCGCGCGACAATGCGGCCAGAAGATAGGCTGATGCACGTGGATTGCGATCCGGCGCATCGACCATCAGATCGCAAACCGTAATGTCGGGGGCATTGCGATGAACAACCGCACGCATCGCCCCACTATAAGGGCCGATTACGCCAAAATCGCTGAAAATCAGGATCATGTCGGACATCCGGATCGTCGGCAAACCTGCCTGATTTCAGTCAGGTTGCACGCAAAGCGCTGTTACTTGACCTCGCAGAACTGACCGCGACGTTTAAGCTCAGCACAGATTGCACTGGCAGAACTGTCACTAAGCCCGGTCGCCATCAAACGGAAATAGGTCCCCTTGCCAGGAATGTTTGCCTGCGTGACACCGTGCTGAAGTGGCGCAAGCTCGGCATAACGTTGTGTCAGGATTTGCCAACCGCGTTCGGCCTGTGCCTGATTGCGATAAGATGCCAGATGAAGGCTTTTGCCCCCGGCTGTTGCAGCAACCGGATTTGCCGTCCCCATGGTCGGGGCCGCTGCCATTTCGCCGCCCGACTGAACCGCACGGCTTTCGCCGGTGGCGACACGACGAACAGGCTCGCCCGCGCTTAAGGTCGTTACATTGGCCTTTGCCGGTTCGACAATGGCGGCTTCGATTGCATCACGCTCTCGTTTGAATTCGTCGGGCGTCACCAGTTTCATCTGCGAAAAATCTTCGATACGCGCGATCTGGCGTGCGGCATCCATCAAGCCTTGTGGTGCCGGCGGCGGGGTTGCGCGCTGGCGCGGTTGGGCCGGTAAAAGCGCATCCAGAATAGCGGTACGTTCATTGACATGTTCCTGCACCGTGATCGCCCCGATCTGAAGGGCACGGTTCAACTGGTTCAGGCGCTGCTCGATTTGCGTGCTGTCCGGTGGCGGATTATCCAGAAATGCCGCCGGTGCTGACTGGCTCATGGGCAGCAATGCCCCCAGATTGGCAGACCGGCGCGCTGAAAATTCCTCCGGCGTGACAAGGCCAGCGGCCTGTAAATCACGCAGAATGGCAAACCGCTTTGCGACGGCTTCGTCACCCGTGCTCAATGCAGCACCGGCAGGCATACCGGCACTTCGCGCACGCGGTTGACTGCTGGCGACCATCGGGGGTGCGACCATGGCATTCGACGGTGCCATGACGGATTGATTTGCCGTCCCCAACCCGGCCGGAGCCGTCGCAATCTGATCATTGATGCTAAGCGATCCCGGAAGACCGCGCTGCAAACGCATCAGGTTGAATTCAGCCGCATCGCGCAACGGGCGCGGTTGCGTGCCGTTGGCCGTTGTCATCAAAACCGTTCCGGGCGGGTTCATGGCGATCAGGGTATCGTATCCATCCCGCGCACGATCGGCACGGTTGGTGTTTTGATACATCACCGACCGCCACAAAAGCGCGTGCCCGTCCTGGGGATTTTTGCGCAATGCTTCGTCAAAGAATTTTTCCGCAGAGGCATAATCGCCGGTTGCAAGCTGCTGCAAACCATTGGCGGTATAATTTTCATCGGTAAATGAAGTCGCCTCGTCCCAGAAATCCTGATCAAGCAGTGGCGCACAGCCAGACACCCATGAAACCATGCCGACAACGGCAAGGCTTCTGCCGCCGATCTTCAGCCAGTTCCCGGTCCGCATTGCGGATACCTTCATGGTGTCAACCCCCTATTATTAAAAGACAATTCAGGGAGCATGTTTCGCAGGCTGTCGTCAAGTCCAACGCGCACCGCCCCATCATTTCCCTGATGGTGATCCAGTCTGCCCGATGGCTGCGAACAATTCGTTAAAAGCATTTTCCAATGTCAGAAACTATGCAATAGGACATGTCCAAAATATAATTCGTAAAAGTAAACTATATAACTGTCGCACCTGTTAACGCGGCATTCAGGGACAATATGGTTTGATAGATCGTCCCATACCATTGTATGAATTCAAAATATCAGGAATTAATCCTGTCTCTTTCGGGGAAGTAGATTGATTGAGCCCAAACAATATGGCCAACAGGCCCTTCAGGAATACCTGATGCTTGATTATGTCCAGCGTCTGGAAACCCGCAAATTCGGGCACCGCGCTGTTCATATCCATTTGTCCCGGCTCAAGCCATTTCACCGACGCGATTATCATATCCGGGTCGCGACCAATACCTTTGAAAGCTACGTAAAGCTTTATGTCGGCCGTATCTTTGTCCTAAGTAACGATGACCTTCTGTTCATCTGGAAAGACAAATCGATCGCCGACGTGGAACCGGCAGTTGACACGCTGCGCTACCTGTTCCGCGATGATCCGCTTTCGCAGGACGAAAGCGAGGAAACCGGATTCTGCACATGGTACAATCTGAATACGGAATTCCAGGAATTCCTGCTGCTGTGCCAGCATCTTGATGAACGCGCCAAAAAGCTGCAGCAAAGCAGCAATATGCGCCCGGCCCAGAAGCCAACCAATGTTCTGAGCCCGATCAATGCGGAAAATCTGGCCCAGTTGGAAGACACCATTCATTCGGCTGATCTTTCCGAACATATCCGCCAGCAACCTGTTTGCGTGTTTGCCCGCGCGGGCTCCAAGGAACTGCATCCGGTTTTTGACGAATTCTTTGTCTCGATCTCGGACTTGCGCAACGCGATCATGCCCAACATTGACCTTGCGTCAAACCGCTGGCTGTTTCAGCATATGACCGAAGTGCTTGATAAACGCATGCTGAACTATCTGTGCAAGCGGACGTTCAAGACACATGCCAGCTCATTCTCGATCAACCTCAATCTGGAAACGCTGACATCCAAGGATTTCGAGCGGTTCGATGAAGTTGTTCGTAAAAAATGGCCGGGCAATGTGATCATCGAGCTCAATCAGGTCGATCTGTTCTCAAACCTCGAAACCTATCTGCGGCTGCGTGACGAATTCCATGAACGCGGCTATCGCGTTTTGATCGACAATCTGACTGTCGAAGCCCTTTCGTTTGTGGATCGCAAAAGCCTTAAGGCTGATTTCATCAAGGTCGCCTGGCGCGAGGAAATGACAGACAACGTCATTCGCAAAAAATATTCCGAAATGGACAATCTTGTGAAAGACTCTGGCCGGGAACGTGTGATCCTGTGCCGTTGCGACAGCCCGACCGCGATCAAATTCGGTCAGTCGCTGGGCATTACCCTGTTCCAGGGGCGCTATATCGACAACATGATTGCCCGTCAACGCCGTGCGAAACGTGCGGCCGCAGCACAGAAACGCTAACCTCGCCCCAATCCGATTATTGCTCCTGACAAATCCTGTCACCTGACGGGGATTTGCCGCGTTTCTTTGCTTGGCATAAACGGAACAAAAGCGGTACAAATAAGCATGATCTATGCGCTTTGTCCCGATTGCCATCACAAATGGCGTTTCCATGCAGACCGGCCGCTCCCCAAAAGCGGCGAAGGGGCCTATGCCCCCTGCCCGGTCTGTGGCGGAAAACGCGGGATCGCGCATGCCGAACTGCCCGAACTTTTCATCGGGCACCTGGATTGCGATGCGTTTTATGCCTCGATTGAAAAGCGTGACCGACCGGAACTGATGGATCAGCCTGTCATCATTGGCGGCGGGCATCGCGGGGTGGTTTCCACCTGCTGTTATGTCGCGCGCAAATTCGGCGTGCGATCCGCCATGCCAGCCTTCAAGGCGCGCGAACTTTGCCCCGACGGTGTTTTCCTGAAACCCGACATGGCGAAATATCAGCGCGAAGGATACCGGGTACGTGACATGATGCGCGCCATAACCCCGGACATTGAACCGCTTTCAATTGACGAGGCGTTTCTTGACCTGACCAATGCGCAAGGAACGCATTGTAAAACAGCCGCCGAATGCCTGATTGATCTTCAGGCGGAAATCAGGCGCGAAGTCGGCATCACGGTTTCCATCGGGCTTTCCTACAACAAATTTCTGGCCAAGATCGCATCCGACCTCAATAAACCGTTCGGCTTTTCAATGATTGGCTCCGCAGAAGCCGTATCCTTCCTTACCGATAAACCGGTACGCATGATGTGGGGCGTTGGACCGGCGATGGAGCGCAAGCTGCGCGACGATGGCATCACCACCATCGGACAGATGCAACAGCTTGATATACATGCCTTGCAGGGCCGTTACGGCAGCATTGGCAAACGGTTCTTCTATTTTTCGCGCGGGCAGGACAATCGCCGGGTCGAACAAAGCAGCGAACGCAAAAGCCTGTCATCGGAAACAACCTTTAACGAAGACATTTCCGACCTAGATGAACTGGTCGATATCGCCAAACGCCTGACGGCGCGCGTCGCCAGTGACCTCGCACGCAAGGAAATCGCGGGCCATACCGTTGTTCTGAAACTGAAATCAGCCGATTTCAAAACCCGCACGCGCAATATGCGCCTGACCTACCCGACATTGCGCGAAGATCTGATCCTTGAAACAGCCCTGACACTTCTGAAAAAGGAAGTCGATGGCACGCGTTATCGCCTGCTGGGTGTCGGCGTTGCCGATCTTTTCCCGGCCGAAACAGCCGACCCTGCCGACCTGTTTGGCGAAGCCGAGGAAACAGCCCCCGTCGAATTGATCGAGGATAATGGCGAAAGCACCCTGCCCCCGGCCCGCCTGATCCCGCAAATCCCACGCCCGACGGCGGAGCAATTACGCGAAAGCCTGACGCGGCGGTATCGCCAGCACAAGAAAACATCGCGCCAGCATCGTTTCGGATTTTAGCGTTTCCATTGCCTGAACGGCTTGAAACGAAAAATGCCCGTCGCGAACCGAACGAGCATCACAGATTGAACAATCTTTTTAAGAGAAAGTGGCGTCCCCTAGGGGATTCGAACCCCTGTTGCCGCCGTGAAAGGGCAGTGTCCTAGGCCTCTAGACGAAGGGGACGCAGATCGCGGTACGATCTTATGTATGGTCTGCTTTGGTGGCGTCCCCTAGGGGATTCGAACCCCTGTTGCCGCCGTGAAAGGGCAGTGTCCTAGGCCTCTAGACGAAGGGGACACAGTCACCAAAATGCAGTCCGTGTTAACGAGTGGCGTCCCCTAGGGGATTCGAACCCCTGTTGCCGCCGTGAAAGGGCAGTGTCCTAGGCCTCTAGACGAAGGGGACGCAGATCGCGGTACGATCTTATGTATGGTCTGCTTTGGTGGCGTCCCCTAGGGGATTCGAACCCCTGTTGCCGCCGTGAAAGGGCAGTGTCCTAGGCCTCTAGACGAAGGGGACACAGTCACCAAAATGCAGTCCGTGTTAACGAGTGGCGTCCCCTAGGGGATTCGAACCCCTGTTGCCGCCGTGAAAGGGCAGTGTCCTAGGCCTCTAGACGAAGGGGACGCAGCGCGTTAACGAGGCCGGTTTTTAGCGATTGGGTCGGGCAAGGTCAAGCGCGTTTTTCGCCGCTGTGACGTTTTTTTTAATCCCCCACCGCAAATAGGGCGATAACACGCCAAAAGCCGGGAAATCCAAGCATCCTGTTTAACCGCAAGGATCATAGTCCGATCCTGCAATATCCTTGTCCAACACATATGCGAACGCATGTCCGCAACGACAACCGCAAAGGCACCCGCACAAAACCGCTTGAAATCAATTCGACCGTTTTCGGGTTCCCATCCAGAAGGCCGTTCCCGCAATCGCAAGGCAGACACCAAGGAAGGCAAACATCACGCGATAGCCCTCCGTTGCGCCCGGCTCAAACCGACCAATGATCACACCTGCAATCCCCTGAAGGACAAACAGCCCGCCAAAGGTCGCCAGATTGACCGTGGTCAGGGCACGGCCAATCAGATGTTCGGGCACCGCGGCCCGCGATGCGGCATAGTTAAGCGTTGCACAGCTGCCCAGAAGCCCATGTGCGACCATCAGGACCGCGGCGAGCCAAAGAGCTGTCGTCCCCAGCAGCGCCTGCAACAGGCACAGCACAGCCGCAATCAGAACGGCAAAGACGATCAGGGGATGTGCCGCACCGCCCATCAGGCGCGAAAGTTGCCCATAGGCGGGCGGTCCGATGATCATGCCGATTGTCATCACCAAAAGAACGTTACCAACATCCACCGCCCCGAGATGGAAGACGTCCTGTAGGTACGGCCCGCCCCAAAGCCCACGTACGGTAAGGATCGCCGGATAGCTGAAGAAGGCAACACCAACCAGAAACCAGACCTGCCGGTTTTTCCAGACAGAGATCATGCCGCGCAATGCCTCACCCACGGTTTCGCCCTTTCGGGAATGGAAGCTGTGCTTTGGCGGTGCGTCGCGCACCATGGTGAATGTCAGAACAACCGAAAGCGCGCTGAGCACGGCAAGCCCGTAATAAACGTCGCGCCAGCCGCGCAGTTCGATCAGGGCGGCCAATGGCGTTGCCGATGCCAGAACGCCCAGCAAACTGAACGCCACAATCAGGCCAGAAGTCGCGGCAAACTTTTCCGGTGCCACCCAACGCGATGCCAGCACCAATGCCGCCATGAAGGCCGCTGAACAGCCAAGGCCGATCACCGCCTGCCCGATCATCAATCCCGCCACACTATGCGCATTGGCAAAGATCAGAACACCGGCCACCGTGATGATCATCATCACACCATTGGTCAAACGCGGCCCGTAACGGTCCAGCATCACACCGACGGGAATTTGCATCAAGGCAAAGGCAAAATGAAAACTGCCCGATATCAGGCCAAGTTCCTCGGGAGAGGTCGAAAGCTCCGCCCGAAGGGATTCGGCCAGCAAGGCCTGTGCAGAACGGAAAAACTGGCTGAGCGAAAAGGCAAGCACGACCGGTGCCAGGATCCATAAAAATGTCCCTACCCCGTGCACGGCCTGCTTTGGTGTTTTTGTATGATCATTCATGATGCCAAATGGCATAATCCGATCACGGGATACCCGCAAGCCCCCGTAAGATATATCCTGATGTATTGCCGTGATACGTTTGGCGCAATGACACAGGCGGGTTCAGATCACCCTCTGTCGCGATCAACGCGTCATCAGATTGAATTCTTCACCTGACGGAACTTCGGCCCCCTCATGCAGCATCGAAACACCGTATTTTCGGCCGATTTCGGCAAATGTCCCGTCACTGCGCAGATCGTTAAGAACCATCTGCCATTGATCCACGATGAAGTCCGGCGTTTGCAGTGAAAATGCCAGATAAAGCTCGTAAATTCCCAAGCCGATAACCGGTTCAACTTCGGACCGGTCAATTCCGAACTTGCGACACTGATGCTCCAGAACCAGATCGGATGCTTCCCATAGGTCTATCCGGTCACTGGCCAGAAGCTGTAACGCATTCCCAGGTGTATAAAGTGCCGCAAGGTTTTTAAAGCCCTGTTCGCGCAACATTCGTTCCGCCGCACCGCCTGCCTGCACCCCGATGGCGGCAACTTTGCGTGCGTCACTCAAATCGCGGATTTCAAGGTTGCTGTCGGTCATTTTATAAAGCCAGCCACGCGTCACAATGATTGGCCCAACCCATTTATACTCATCTTCGCGCTCAGACGTTCGCACCATTGAAAAAACAGCCGTGCCGGGTTCATTGTCGACAATTTGCAGGGCCCGTTTCCACGGAAGCACCTCAAATTTTCCGTCATGCCCCAGACGCGCGGCCATTTCACGGACCACATCCGTCCCGGCACCGGTCAACCCCGTATCCGACATGTAATTAAAGGGTGCAAAATCCTCGGTATAAATCTTTATCGACCGGGCTGCGGCAAGCATATCCCCCGTCTGGGCAGCTGCGACCATACCGTGCGACCACAGGATGACGGCAGCAAAGGCAACAATTACGACAATGCGCCGCAAAATCGTAATGCCTCGCCGCTCCTTTGGATGAAAGAATATACCCGTCCGTCGCATATGTTTCCCTGTCAGCTATGAAATGCAAAAAGCCGCAAAAAAGAAACTTGCAGGACCGAAAGAACGAACTGTCACATAACCTGTTTATTCAACATGGTAGCCCGACATGTTGATTGCCAGTAACGTCGTACATATCTAGATTCAAAGGGAACCATCCATTTGAACAAGAATGCGCCTTCACGTGACGCTAACATGCCACGTGCAAGATGGATTCCGTCCGAAAGGGTAGCAGTCTAATTTTAGAACATGTTGATGTAGTATGCTGTTTTCGATTCTTTCGGCGCCCACTCTTCGCCGATCCCCAAGCCCGAACAACAAAACCAAGCCCTTTGGTTAAAAAAGCCAGTTAAAGTTGAACATGAGCAAGATTTACAACGAAAAAATTCGACATTCAACTAAAAAATTTCGTCACTCCGGCATTTTGCGGAAACCGGGTAACGACGTTTCACAGCCGGCAATATACTGCGTGCATCATGGATAGGCGGGATACAGACGCCCCTTTGCCCGTACTTGATAGCGCGCTTGGGGATCGCATTCGCCATGTCGTCGATATGTTTGATCGAAAAAAAGATGCGGCCCGGATCGCCGGTATCATCCCTGAACAATTGAACAGATGGTGTCAGGCACAATCGGAACCTCGCTTTGTCGGCGTTGCCCGCCTTGCCATTTCAAAGGGTATCTCTTTGCAGTGGATCGCAACAGGTGAGCCCCCAAGGGGAACCGCGAAGAAACCGAATACAGTGAACGAGCCTGAAACAACCCGGGCACCAAATCCATATTGTACCGGGCCAGCAGAACGCGAGGTCCTTATCGCCATCATAAGCGGATTTCTCGCAGCCGAAGGCATCACGAACAGCCCTCAAATTGCCAATGACATTATTGGTGCCTATGACCAGATCGTCGAGAACCTCGAAAATAATCGAGATAGCAGCGAGATGGCCACCATATTGTCGCAGGCGATCACCATTATTCTTGATCGGCAGCAAGAACGCCGCGCGGACAAAAGCTGAAAGAACGCCTAGGCAGTTTCCGCATTTAATTCCGCGCGTTACCGGGCCGCTTTAACGGCCCGGTACAAGGACCTGAAAATGTACCTTAGCCGAGAACCGGTAGGGCAATGTCGTCAATCATCAATTGCACACCATCACGCCCCTGCCAGCTGTCGCGCCGCAAATGGCCAAGGATATGCAAGGGCCGCCCGCCATGCTTCAGCAGAGTCTGGCCCATGTCATTGTCAAGGCTGCGAAATGCAATGGCCTTAAGGCGCCCCTTGCCATTGCTGCCCGATAATATGCAACGCACGTGATCAGCGCCCACTACGTCAGCCTTGACTACCCGGCATTCCGGGAAAACAAAGCGCGGCTCGGCATTGCCTGCACCAAACGGGCCAAGCTTTTCGAGGGCCTCGATCAGATCAAGCGTCGCCCCCATCGCATGCAGGCCACCATCAACCGTCATGGTCGGGCGAATATCATTTTCAGCGATGATTTTGGCAAACCGGGTTTCAAGAAATTCTTCGAATGCCGGGCGTTTTTCCGGATCAAGGGTGAAACCAGCCGCCATCCCATGCCCGCCGCCATTGATCAAAAGCCCCGCCTGCCGTGCAGCAATGATCGCGGCCCCAAGGTCAATCCCGCGCACCGAACGCGCTGATCCTTTGTAAACGCCATCAACCATGCCCATCACAAGGGCCGGCACGTGGTAACGATCCTTCAAACGGCTGGCAACAATACCGATCACACCAGGGTGCCAGTCTTCGCCGCCGACCAGCACCATTGCACCAACCTTTGATTGACTTTCAACCGCGCTGATCGCCTGATCAAGCACGATATCCTCGATCGCCTTGCGTTCACGGTTGTATTCATCAAGCTTGCGCGCGATATCCAGCGCCTGGGCGGGATCATCGCCCGAAAGCAACGTCGTCCCAAGGAACGATTCCCCGACACGCCCACCGGCATTCACCCGCGGCCCCAGCATGAATCCAAGATGATAGGCACTGGGCGTTTCATTTACCCCGGCAATATCGGCCAGCGCCGCCATGCCGACATTGTTGCGATGGCGCATGATCTTGATGCCTTGCGTCACGAATGCCCGATTAAGCCCGCGCAGCGGCACCACATCGCAAACCGTGCCAAGTGCCACAAGGTCAAGCCAGTTGCGCAAATCGGGCGCACGAATGCCTGCCTGTTCCAGCCAACCGCGCGAACGCAATTCGCGCAGGATCGCAACCGAAAGCAAAAAGGCAACACCCGCGGCGCACAAATGACCAAGGCCGCTTTCATCGTCAAGTCGGTTCGGGTTGACCACCGCAACGGCGGGTGGCAATTCTGGCTCGGCCGCGTGGTGATCGACGACGATGATCTCGATCCCGGCTTCCCTGGCATCGGTCAGCGGTGCATAGGCCGTCACCCCGCAATCGACCGTCAGGATCAGATTGGCACCACGACGTTGCAAATCCAGCAAGGCCGGACTATTGGGACCATATCCTTCTTTCTGGCGGTCCGGGATATGCACGACCACATCGCGCCCAAGGGCCGCAAAAAGGCGCTTTAACAGCGCGGTACTGGTCGCGCCATCAACGTCATAATCGCCAAAAACCGCGATATTCTCGCCCTTGATCACCGCATCGGCAATACGGGCGGCTGCCTTGTCCATATCCTTCAAGGTCGATGGATCGGGCATCAGGTCGCGCAAGGTCGGGTTCAGGAAACTTTCGGCATCATCCAGCCCGATATCGCGGGCCGCCATCACCCGCCCGACAACTTCGGGAACGCCAAAACGCTGGGCAATGGTGGTTGCCAGCCGATCATCCAGATTGCGTTCCCGCCACCATTTACCGGTAACGGATCGCTCTATTCCCAAAAATGTCTTTTCTTGCGCATGGTCTGTCATGCTCATTGAAATAGCCTAATCCGGGGCGCGCTTAAACCGGATATTTTAATCCATCAGCCCTTCGGATTATCACGGCACCAGCGCAAGACATTTTCGGCATCCTCGGCCGGGGCATCAACCGGATAGAAAACCTTGGCAATCCTGCCATCATCAATGATCATGGTCAGGCGTTTGAACAGCCGCATGTCATCAATGATGAAGTCCGGCATCGCCATGGATTCCTTGAACCGGTGATCGGCATCGGACAAAAGCGCAAATGGCAGATGCAGCCGTTCGGCAGCTTCCTTCTGATATTCCGTGGTCTGGCTGGAAAGCCCGAATAGGTGATCCACACCCACAGCCGACAGCTCCTTGGCGTGATCGCGGAAGGAACAGGATTGCGGCGTGCAGCCCTTTGCACCGGGGATTTCATCCCACCCATCGGGGGATGCCTTGTCAGGTTCGGCTGTGCGCGGATACGCATAGACAACGCTGCGCCCGGTCAGGATCGCAAGATCAACCGCCTGGCCATCGGTTGCCGCCAACGCAAGGGACGGCAGCATCTGGCCCGTCAACCGTGCAATAACATGTGCGTCACTTTCACTGCTCATCAATCATCCTCCCTGAAAAAGCTCATCGGGCCTTATACAGCAACGAATGCCCGCCCCTTGATAACCTGAAGATAAGTGTGATCGATCTTTCACAAAAAGAAGTGACGATTTCGCATCGTGAAAAACATGCGCCTGCCTGCAACTTCTTGCACACACGTCAAAGCTGTGCAGACTGCCGGGATAAACAAAAAGCGGATACGCGCAATGAACCATAGAAAAGGCCTTCGGATCGGCCTTACCGTCCTTTCCATTCTGGGTGCCTTGATGGCCGCCCCACTGGTGATGTTTTCACCGATGATATTCGATGCACCGGGCTCGGACGAAAACAACCTGACCTGGTTTCTGTTTTTTGCCGTTCTGGCGTTTCCGGTGCTGTGCCTGATGGGCGGCATACTGCCGTGGATTTTAAAGAACCACCCGAAATCGCTGTGGCTTTACGGCCTTGGCGTGATCGGGTTTGTCCTGATAACGGTGGCCGTGATCCTGCTTGAAACCCAGTGTCAGGGCAGTTTTAGTTGCTAAACGATCCCCTCATCCGCTGCAATTAGCGCAAGACCATGCGCAACCGACAGGAATGGTTGACCAATTTCGACCCGTTCCTGGCCAAAGCCGTCTTCAAAGATTTTGCGCACCGCCGGGACATAGGACGTCCCACCCGTCATGAAAACGCGTGATACTTCGTGGGCCTGAATACCCGCCTGCTCAAGACACAGCTTGGCGGCCTTTTCGATATCGGCGATATCAGGCGCAATCGCAGCTTCGAAATCGGCACGTGTCAGGCGTTCCTCGATCTCGACCCCGGCATGATTGAATTGCAGGATCGTGCTTTGCTCGCTTGAAAGCTCCGCCTTGGCTTTTGACACCGCCTGATACAGGTGGAAGCCCAGTTCTTCTTCGATGATTGTTACCAGATCTTCGATATCGTCGGGTTGTTCGGCGGTCCGGATCAGGCTTCTGATTTCGTTGATCACCTTGGGCTGGCGCATCATCGACAGGTAATGCCAGCGCGAAAACGCGGTGTAATACTGGCGCGGCACCGGCAATGCCGCCCCCATCGTGCGATATTCGCTGCCAAAACCAAGACGCGGCCAGATGGCTTTCTGGATGATGCGGTAATCAAAGCTGTCGCCCGCAATGCCAAGACCGGTATGCGAAAGCGCCTGAACCCCGCGAATCCCCATGCCCGGTGTAAAGCGGATCACCGAAAAGTCACTGGTACCCCCGCCAAAGTCGGCGACCAGAACGGTTTCGGGTTTATCAAGCTGCCGACCGTAATAATAGCTTGCCGCCAAGGGCTCGAACACCATGGCCTCGACCTCGAACCCGGCCTGCTCATAGGCCGCACGTAGGCGCATTTCGGCATAATCGTTATCGGGATTTGTTCCGGCAAACGCGACCGGACGCCCGGAAATCACCCGATAGCCAAGGCCGCCAAGGCTGTATTGCGCGTGATGATGTATCTGGGTCAGGAACGTCGCGATCAGATCTTCGATCGTATAGACATTGCCGAAAATCTCGGTGCCCTCGAAATCCTTGGACGCCAGATAGGATTTGATCGACTGAATCAGTCGGCAATCCTGACTTTCCCTCAGATATTCGGCCATGGCAAACGGCCCGGAACAGCTTTGCAAACTGATCGGCGCACCGGGTGTGGTCAGCTTCTGTTCTTCCCAGAAATACAGGATGGTTCGATAGGTATCGAAACTGTTCTGCCCGACCTCAAACGTTGCCGATTGCACATTGCCGTTGCTGTCGGCCACGGCAAGCACCGAATTGGTCGTACCAAAATCAAGGGCGATAATTTCGGACATATGGCGGCTCCGGCAAAGGCGTTTCATTTTCAAGGGGCGGAGGATGTAACCCGGACAGCCTATCCCCGCAAGCGATAAACGAAAAAAGGGAGCGCAAAGGCACTCCCTTGTTTTCGCGATCCGCTTTGGCGAATTACTTGTACCAGATTTTCCGGCTGAAATCGTGAACCGCGCGCACATAGCGCACCGTGCCCGACTGCGACCGCATCACGATGCTTTCGGTTTCCGCACCATTGGCGAAACGGCGCACACCGCGCAGCATTGCGCCATCGGTCACACCGGTTGCCGCAAACATGACATTGCCCTTGGCAAGTTCCGTCAGTTTGTATTTACGGGTCAGGTCTTCGATGCCCCATTTTTTGGCGCGCGCGATTTCGTCATCATTGCGGAAGACCAAACGTCCCTGGAACTGCCCACCGATGCAACGAAGGGCGGCCGCCGCAAGAACACCTTCGGGCGCACCACCGGTTCCCATATACAGATCAATACCCGACGTTTTCTGCGAGGTCGCGATAACACCGGCAACGTCACCATCACCGATCAGCATGATACGCGCACCGGCTTCACGGGTTTTGGCGATGATTTCCTGATGGCGCGGGCGATCAAGGATGCAAACCACCAGATCGGAAACATCGCAACCCTTTGCCGAGGCAAGGCTTTTCAGGTTTTCGGCCGGGCTGGCATCAAGGTCGACAACATCATCTGGCAGACCACCACCAACGGCGATTTTGTCCATATAGGTGTCCGGTGCGTTCAGGAACCCGCCCTTTTCCGCCATGGCGACAACGGCCAACGAGTTCGGGCCACCAGTCGCGCAGATGGTCGTGCCTTCAAGCGGATCAAGTGCGATATCGATTTCCGGGCCTTCGCCCGAACCGACTTCTTCGCCAATAAACAGCATCGGCGCTTCGTCGCGTTCACCTTCGCCGATCACGACGGTACCGCGAATATCCATGCTGTTGAGGGCATTGCGCATTGCGTCCACGGCGGCCTGGTCAGCGGCCTTTTCATCACCGCGCCCCATAAGCCCGGAACAGGCAAGTGCTGCGGCTTCGGTAACACGAACGGTTTCAAGCGCGAGATTTCGATCCATAACTTCATCCTCGTCATTAACGCGGGGTCTGGGGGCCCCGTCTTTCTGTTTCCCGGCGTGTCCCGTTTGGCTCGGGACTTATAATTACGCCTCGCGGTATTATACCTGCGAGGCGCATATGTCTTTTTTTTGTTTTGTTACGAAGTAAATCCTTCGATCCGCATCAGGACCGGCGGCTGCGAATTGCTTTCGAACGCCGAAATGTCGGAAAGCGCCCCGGACATCGCCGCTTCGCTGGTTTCGTGGGTCACGAACACCACCGGAACAACCCCACCCTCAGTCTCGGCCCGGCCATGCTGGATCATGGACGCCATCGACACACCATGCTTGGCAAGGGTCGCGGTGACCTCGGCCATGACACCCGGGCGATCCCATACCATCAGACGCAGGTAATAAGGCCCGACATGCTTTTCGAGCGAGGCCCGCACATTCTTTTTCAAACGATCCGCCGGAACACCAAAGACCGGCGCATTGCGCCCGGCCGCAATATCAACAAGGTCGGCAACCACAGCCGATGCGGTCGGACGTTCGCCCGCCCCACGCCCCTGCAGGACGACCGGCCCGACATAATCGCCTTCAAGCACGACTGCGTTAAACACACCTTCAACTTTTGAAATCTGGGTGCTGCGGTCAACAAGAACCGGTGAAACACGCTGCTCGATGCCCTCAGACGTCTGTTTGGCAATCGCCAGCAACTTGATGCGATAACCAAGTTCTTCAGCCAGTTGGATATCAAGGGCAGAAACGCTGCGAATGCCTTCAACCGCAATCGCGTCAAAGTCGACTTCGACGCCAAAGGCAAGGCTGGTCAGGATCGCAAGCTTGTGCGCGGCATCAATGCCATCAACGTCAAAGGTCGGGTCGGCTTCGGCATAGCCAAGTTTTTGCGCCTCGGCCAGAACATCGGCAAAGTCACGCCCCTGTTCGCGCATGGTGGTCAGGATATAGTTGCACGTCCCGTTCAGAATCCCTGTCACGCGAGAAATGACATTCCCCGCCAATCCTTCGCGCAGTGCCTTGATCACCGGAATACCGCCAGCAACCGCGGCCTCATAGGCGATGGTCACGTTGTTTGCATCGGCAATGCGCGCCAGTTCCACCCCATGCAACGCAATCAGCGCCTTGTTGGCCGTCACGACATGCTTGCCGTTTTCAAGGGCGGCCTTGCAGACGTCATAGGCAATGCCGTCCGAACCGCCAATGGTTTCAACAACCACATCGACATTCTTGTCAGTTGCAAGGTCACGGGCATCTTCGTACCAGGTAATGCCTTCGGTCGAAAATCCACGGTCCCGAGTTCGATCGCGCGCCGATACTGCTGTGACAATCATCGGGGAACCGGAACGGTCCGTCAGATTATCCCTGTGTTCGCTCAGCAGCTTAACGGTTCCGGCACCGACCGTACCAAGGCCTGCCACACCGATTTTTACGACGTTTTGCACGATAACTCCTCATGCCGTGGTTGGATTTGCGCATGCGCGACGGAGTCTTTTACAACATCTGATACGCACACAAAACTTCGCCCGGGACATGTCCCGGGCGAAACATAGAATGCTTTATCGAATATCAGACGGATTTCTTCAACAGTTCACGTGCAGATTCTGCATCGGGATATTTCTGGAAGAATGCCTTGATATTACGATTGGCCTGCCGGATGCGATGTTTGTTTTCAACAAGCGCGATACGCACATGGCGATCACCATATTCGCCAAAGCCAAGTCCCGGTGCCACCGCAACGCCCGCTTCCTGCAAAAGAAGCTTGGAAAAATCAAGCGATCCGAGTTCTTCAAACGCCTTGGGAATCGGGGCCCAGGCAAACATGGTCGCCGCCGGGACCGGAATATGCCATCCGGCACTTTGCATACCTTCGATAAAGATATCGCGACGGTCACGATACAGGTTACGGAATTCTTCGACACAATCCTGCGGGCCGTTCAATGCCGCCGTTGCCGCGACCTGAATCGGGGTAAATGCACCGTAATCAAGATATGATTTGATCCGCGTCAGTGCATTGATCAGCTTTTTGTTGCCGGTGGCAAAACCGATGCGCCATCCCGCCATCGAATAGGTTTTCGACAGGGAATAGAATTCAACGGCAATGTCTTTCGCCCCTTCGACCTGAAGGATCGAGGGCGGCGGATTGCCATCAAAATAGATTTCCGAATAGGCGATATCCGACAGGATATAGATTTCCTGCGCCCGGCAGAAATCGACAACTTCCTTATAGAAATCAAGGTCAACCACCAGCGATGTCGGGTTGGCCGGGAAGTTCAGGACCACCGCACTCGGTTTCGGGACCGAATGTTTCACCGCCCGATGCAGTTGTTCCATAAAGCTTTCGGCGTTGAATTCGCCCTGCTCGTCATGACCAATCGGAATGTGGCGCAACGCCGCACCGGCAATGATGAAACCGAACGCATGGATCGGATAGGACGGATTGGGCACCAGAATGATATCGCCCGGGCTGGTGATGGCTGCGGCGAGGTTCGCAAGCCCTTCCTTGGAGCCCAGCGTCACGACGGTTTCGGTTTCAGGATCAATATCCACCCCGAACCGGCGCCCGTAATAAGCCGCCAGCGCCTTGCGCAGACCGGGGATGCCGCGCGACATGGAATAACCATGCGTGCGCGGATTCTTGATCGTTTCAACCAGCTTGTCGACAATATGTTGCGGCGTGGCCGGGTCCGGGTTGCCCATGCCGAAGTCGATAATGTCCTCTCCCGCTCGCCGCGCCGCCGCTTTCATCGCATTTACTTCAGCAAATACGTATGGCGGGAGGCGTTTTATGCGATGGAATTCCTGGGACATTATCCTACATCCTCGTCATTTCGCCGATTTTCGAATTTTCTGCGAAAACCGGGTCGTCGAATTGAAAAAAATTGCGCGCCACACGACAAAATGCGGGTGGCGCGCCGTACAATTCGAAGGATGTACCTTTTTTAGGATCAATAATCCATAAAGATTTCAACACGGCGGTTTCCGGCTTCACCGGCAGGAACGCCTTCATAATAGCGCGGGTCAGCCGATCCGTCGGCCCCGACAAAGATCGTGTCAGGGTTAACACCGAGAGACACAAGCTGCGACACCACCGCCGAAGCGCGCTGTTCCGAAACCTGACGGTTGATCGCCAGATGTTCTTCAAGGCTCATATTCGCGGTACGCATCGACGCATGGCCGATAATACGAAGGATACCGCCGGTCTGACGCCAAGCCTGGGCAACCTGGCTCAGGACATTGTTATCCGTGCCCGACAGATTCGACGAACCATGGCCAAACTGGATTTGTGCGACCTGCACACCATTCACACTTGGTCCCAGCGTATCAACGGAACGCACACCAAGACGCGATGCCAGAACCTCGTTCGCGGTTTCGGCATAGGGCATGGCAGAATCGGACAGATAAGCATTGCCACCGCTACCAAGCTGGCTTTCATCGACAATTACCGCCCCGTTATCGGAATAGGCAGAATAGTCAAATGATTGTGCCGGCGGTTCATTGGCAAACACACCCTGCCCTTCTGCAAGACGCCGATTGTACTGGTCCATCACCGGGTCACCGGTTGATGATCCTGACGATCCGGGAGCGACTTGTGAAGACTCGGCTCTTTCCTGTTCAGATTTCAGAACATCGGGCTTCTCGGGCGCAGGTTGCGGTGTTGGAACGGGTCCAGACGCCGGTGCCTTGGCACTCCATTCATCGGCAATCCTAGAACCGGACTGCGCCGAAGTCACAGCACGGCCCGTTGTGGCACTAGCAGTTGCAGTTGCCTTGGTTTCAGCTGATTTTTGCGGCTCCGCCATGGCGCTACTGCTAACAGATGTGGTTGGTGCCGGCGCAATCGTCGGCATATCAACACTTTCGGCACTTTGCTGCGGCTGAAGCGCGTTGACCGGCGGCGTGCTTTGACGACGGCCCGACTGGGAATATTGCGCATTGGCGCGGTCTGCTGCCAAACCTGCGACAAGCGCATCACGTTCGGCATCACCGGTCACAACCGGCTTGGCCGGCGTATCGGCCAGACGCGGATAATCTTCGTCTTCACCCGGAATCGGCTGATCCGACTTGGCAGCAGTTTCCTCGTCGCCGTCAAAAGCATCACCAATCGATTTTCCCCATTCGACCGGATTGATTGCATCAGGGACCGAAGAACAGGCGCCCAGCATCAGCACAACAGCAAGCGCCGATCCCGCATGCAGCAAGGGCCGCAATTTAACTTTCGCGGACCCGTGCCCCGACCACCGCCATGTCGTCGATTTCAGAACGCCCATTTGATTTCGCTGCTCCAAACTATGTTATGTGTGACGTTGCCGTTGAAGATTGCGACAAATCCGTCACCTTATAATTCTTGTATTACCCCTCATCAGCGAGCTAGGCTAAGGCCATGATAAGCTTGGGATCAAGCAGAGTTTCAACCCAGCACGCAGTTTGAGAGCATTGGATCATAAAACGGGAAAATGATTGCGATATCGCAAAGATCGGATTTCCCGTTTTATGTTCCGATGCACCGGCGGCCGTATCATAAGGGAATGCGCCATGAACGATCAACAGGCCAAAGAAACCGAAATTCATCTTCCTGATCCCGAAGCACTGTCATCAGCGATGGCAGAAATAGCAGAGAGAAGTCAAAGACTTGTGTCAGACTTCCTTGCAAAACAGGCAGAAGACCCGGAAATTTCCGACCCGGACCCGCTTAATATCGGATCGGCATTTGTCGAACTGACCACCCATATGATGCAAAATCCGACCAAACTGGTCGAAGCACAAATGGACCTGTGGCAGCAATATTATATGCTCTGGCACAATACAACGATGCGTATGCTGGGGCAGGAATCGGAACCTGTCGCCTTCCCGCAAAAGGGGGATCGTCGATTCCGCGACGAGGCGTGGGAAAACAACGAACTTTTTGATTTCATCAAACAATCCTATCTGCTGTCCTCGCAATGGATGCAGAATGTTGTCCATGATGTTGACGGGCTGGATGAAAAAACCGCCCAAAAGGTCGAATTTTATACCCGGCAGTTTGCGGACGCGATTTCGCCGACCAATTTCATGATGACCAACCCGGAAGTCCTGCGCGCCACCATCGAAAGTGGCGGTGAAAACCTTCTTAAGGGGCTCAGCAACCTTCTGGACGATCTGGAACGCGGCAAGGGCAAGCTTCAGATCAAAATGACCGATCTGGACGCTTTCAAGATCGGCGAGAATGTCGCAACCACCGAAGGATCGGTGATCGGTCGCACGCAGCTGATGGAACTGCTGCAATACAAACCGGCAACCGACAAGGTCGCGAAACGGCCGCTTATGATCGTGCCGCCATGGATCAACAAATATTACATCCTTGATCTGCGCCCGGAAAATTCATTCATCAAATGGGCTGTTGATCAGGGCCACACGGTTTTTGTCCTGTCGTGGGTCAACCCGGACAGCAAACTTGCCGAAGAAAGCTTTGAAGATTACGGGCGTGACGGCGTGCTTGCGGCACTCGACATGATCGAAAAGGCAACCGGCGAAAAGGAAGTCAACGCAATCGGCTACTGCCTTGGCGGAACGCTTCTGGCGGCCATGCTGGCCTACATGGCCAAGATTGGCGATGAACGCATCAAATCGGCGACGTTCTTTACCACCCTGACCGACTTTGAAAAACCCGGCGAACTCTCGGTTTTTGTCGATGACGAACAGATCGAAAGCCTTGAAAACCGCATGTCGAAGGACGGCTATCTTGACGGCCGCGACATGGCGATGTCGTTCAACATGCTGCGTGCCAATGACCTGATCTGGTCATTTGTGGTCAACAACTACATGCTAGGCAAGGATCCCTTCCCGTTCGATCTTTTGTACTGGAATTCCGATTCGACCCGGATGCCCAAGGCAATGCATAGCTTCTATCTGCGCAACATGTATAACAAGAACCTGCTGCGTGAACCGGGTGGCATTACGATTCTGGGCGAAAAGATCGACCTTCGCGACATCAAAATCCCGGTCTATTTCCTCTCCACCCGCGAGGACCATATTGCACCGTGGCAGGCAACATATGCCGGAACCCAATTGATGTCAGGCCAGGTGAAATTCGTGCTATCGGCATCGGGTCATATTGCCGGTGTGGTGAACCCGCCCGCAGCCAACAAATATTGCCATTGGACTTATAATCGCAATCCCCCCAATCCCGATGACTGGCTCGCCAAGGCGGTCCAGCATGAAGGATCATGGTGGACCGATTGGCAAAACTGGATCAGCCGCCGTTCCGGGGGGCAAGTCGACGCCCGCAAACCGGGCGATGGCAAGCTTAAAGTGCTTGGCCCGGCACCGGGTGAATATGTCAAAGTGCAGCTTTCCTGATCATCTCTTGATAACTGGAATTTCCGGCCCGCCCGAGGTGGCGGGCCGTTTCTTTGGTCCGAAGGAAAATATCATGCCCCAGAAAATCGGTTTCCTAGGCGCAGGCCGCATGGCGTCTGCAATGATTTCGCGCCTGCTTGAACAAGGCTATCCGGTCAAGGTCTGGAACCGTAGTGCTGCCAAAATCGAACCGTTGGTTGCCAAGGGGGCCATTGCCTGCGCGACACCGGCCGAGGCAGCAAGTGATGTTGACGCGGTCCTTTCCTTCATGGCCGACGATATTGCATCTGAAACCGTTTGGCTGGGCGAAAATGGGGCACTTGGTGCAATGACGCCGGGGGCGCTTGCCATCGAGTGTTCCACCCTTTCACATGGGTTCGTTCTGGAACTGTCCGGCAAGATCATGACGGCAGGCTGCCTTTATATCGATGCACCGGTCACCGCTGTGCCGGCACAGGTTGCCGCGGGCGAAACCATGTTTTTAATCGGTGCAGCTGACGCCGTCCTGAAACAGGCACGCCCGATCATGGAAGCCGTTGCCAACCGTATCGTGCATTTCGGGCCTATTGGATCGGGGACAATCTACAAGCTGATGAACAACCTTTTGGGGGCGGTCCACATTGCCGCTGCCGCCGAACTGGTTGCGGTGGCACAAAAGGCCGGACTGGATGGCGATCTGGTTGCCGACGCATTTGCCAATGGTGCCGTTGCCAGCCGGGCCGGAGTCATGACGATCCCGGGCATGATCAGCGGCAATCACAATGAAGGCATCCATTTCACAACCGCGTTGCGCGCCAAAGATGCCGGTTATGCCATGTGGCTTGCCGATGAACTTGGCCTTGACCTGCCGGTTGGCAGATCAGCCACCGAAATGTTTGACCGCGCCATCGAAGCCGGACTTGGCGATCTTGCACAAAGTGCCGTGCTGGAAACCATCCGCGGCCGGTAATCCTATTTCTTCTTGGCCCTGGCTGCGACTTCTTCCTGCTCGGCCAGAAGCGGCTCGTAACGGGCGTCGGTCAGTGTTTTAAGGAACGCGACCAGCGCATCTATGCGCTTGGTATCAAGGGCGTCCCCCTGCTCCAGCTCTTTAAGGGAAATGGTCTCGGGGACTTCGGCATCGCCCCACGGCTGTTTGGTTTCCGGATTCAACTGGGCCGATTTCGCGCGACTGTTATATTTGTTGTAAAACTTGATCACCGTGCGCAAATCGGAAAACACACCGTTATGCATATACGGTCCGGTGACGGCGACATTACGCAGCGACGGCGTTTTGTACTTGCCCTTATGGGCCGGATCATCAATTGCCGGATTATCAAGCAATCCATTGTCGGTAAAATCCGGGTCCTTGGCATTTTCCAACCGCACGGCAACGTTTCTGGGGACGCCGATATTATGATATTCGTAATTTGTGAATGTCTCGCCCTCTGCCGTCGGCGACGATTTAAGTTGATGGCAGACATTGCAGTTGGTGAATTGCTGCGAGAAGAAAAGCACACGCCCCAATTCTTCCTGCGGCGTCATTTTGTATTCCCCGCGCAGGAAACGATCATATTTTGAATCAAAGGGTGCGAACTGATCGGTGCGTTCGAACGCGGCAATCGCATCGGTCATTGCAGCATAAGCACGGTCCGTATCGCTCCAGACATCGTCACCAAACAATGACTTGAAGCTTTCGACGTAATCTTCATCTTCCTGAAGGCGCGCGACAACGGTTGCCTTGTCAGGCATGCCCATTTCAACCGGGTTAAGCGGCGGCCCACCGGCCTGCTCGGCCAAATCCTTCGCACGTCCATCCCAGAACTGCCCGCCAACCGGCGTGCCGTCTTCTTTGAAATGGAAATCGGGTGCGAACTTCGCATATGCCGCCATCGGCGCATTGCGGTCGCCAAGCGACGCACCATCATCGCCAAGCGAATAGGCTCCATGGGCGATTTCGGAACGCGGATCACGGAACCCAGTTGTCGGTTCATGACAACTTGCACAGGCCTGCGTCCGGTTTTTTGACAGGTTGGTATCGAAATAAAGTGCTTCGCCCAGTGCCGCTTTATCTGCAAACGAAGACGTATTGCTTGCCAGTTCCGCCAGCAAGGCCGCGGACGAATTCGGCGCACCAAGGCCATTTTGCGCCTTTGCACTGGTAATCCCGACACCACCGGCACCAATCATCAGCATCGTAGTTGCAAAAGCACAACCAAGGTGAAGAAACCCGCGAAGGGGCATGCTGGAAACGCGCGACAAGACAGACATGTTCGATATCCGGTATTCACTGGTGGCCGCATGATCGCGACCAATAATCACTTACAATACCTTAATTGCACCCTGCCTTGATAAAGGTCAATGGTTACCGTCCTTTAATTCGGGGCGATGAAACCCCGGATATTGATCAAATGGCAACTTTGGGCCGACGCCCCATCATCGGCAACAACTGCACCCCAATGATCGCGGCAAGGATAACACCGCATCCGGCATATTCGGCGGGTGCCAACCGCTCGCCCAGGAAAAACGCCCCGGCAATTGCGGCAAATACCGCCTCGGCACTCATGATGATCGCGGCATCTGCTGCTTCGGTATAATTCTGCGCCACCGCCTGCAGGGTAAAGGCGATCCCGGCCGACATGATCCCGGCATAAAGGATTTCAAACCCGGCATTATGAATATCGGCAAAGCTGAAAGTCTCAAGCATGCCACCCATCACCATGCCGAAAATACCGGTAATGAAGAATTGCACCGTCGCGACCAGTGCCGGGGCGTTGGTGCGCGTTACCATTATACCGATCATCACCACCTGAACAGCCCAGAACAGCGCACTTCCCATCACCCAGAAATCACCTTTACCAAGTGCCGAGAGGTTCCCGCCACTCAGAAGATATGTACCAAAAACGCACATTATTCCGCCCGGCCAAACCGACCAATGCGGCTTTGCCCGGAAAACAGCGAAAGCCAGTACCGGTACCAGAGGCACATAAAACGCCGTCAGAAACGCAGCATTGGTCACGGTCGTATCCATGATGCCGATCTGTTGCAGGATGCTGGCCAGATACATTGAAACGCCGGTAACGATCAGGCCAAGCGTGTTGCCCCTCGAAAGCGTCCGTCCTTCGCGCTTCATTTTGCGCAATTCACGCAGCGCAAACGGCAGCACCACGAACGTCCCCAAAAGGAACCGCACACCGGTAAAATATTGCGGGCCAATATTGTCCATGCTGGTTTGCTGGACGACAAAAGTCGTACCCCAAATAAGGGCAACAAAGACGATTACGGCATTCGCCTGCCAACGCGTCATTTCCCGGTTCCGTTTCCTGATCGCCGGGCGTGGTGGCGCGCGGCCTGTTCATATGGTTTTTCTGAATTACTTGCTATCGTAGCGTCCTGCCACAGGCAAGAAGATCCTCTGCGTTTGACAATCGCGATTGTTACTCAGATTTCAGGTCATCGGGAATTGTCACACGATATTCCTGCGCAAGATCGGCATAACGATCCGCAGATACTTTGAAAAACTCGATTTCTTCCTGCGTCAGATCTCGCACCTTGCGTGCCGGGACACCGGCCCAAAGTTCCCCCGCCGGAATGCGTTTTCCGGGTGCCAAAAGCGCCCCCGCCCCGAGCATTGCGCCCTGCTCGATCACACAACCATCCATGACCGTGGCACTCATGCCGACGAAACTTCTGTCTTCCAGTGTGCAGGCATGGATGACGGCGGAATGGCCAATAGTAACATCGTCGCCGATATAGGTTCCAAACTTTCCCTTGGCGACATGCACCATGGTCAGGTCCTGAATATTGGTCCGCGATCCGATGCGAATTTCATGCACGTCACCACGAATGACGCAGCCAAACCAGATCCCGGTCTCCGCCCCGATTTCAACATCGCCAATGATGGTCGCATTCGGCGCGATAAAGGCCGTCTCGTCAATAGTCGGGCGTACCCCGCGATAGGACAGGATCATGGTCTAACGACCTTTCACTTCTGGGATCGGTTTTCACTGGCACTGCACTTGCCCGTTACCGGGAAAATAGCGGCATCTTGATTTGGCAGTTTAAATTCTAACATGTGGATATGGAAACCCCGTTCTCATTCAAATCGTGAAGATGCACGCAATTCAGTATTTTTCCCTCTTTGCAGGCTTCCGTCACGCCAGCATCATGATAATGATGGCGGCAACGGCGTTTTGCGGCACAATCCTTACGAATGGCGATGCGTACGCGCAGTCCACCGGGCCAAGCTCAAGCGAATTGCGCGTGGCATTTTCGGTCTGGGAACCATTCGTGATCGACGATGAAACAGGACGACACGGGATCGACATGGCGATCCTGACAGAACTGTCCCATCGCATGGACAAGTCTCTGTCGCTACATCCCTGCCCGTGGCGGCGATGTCTTAAAATGCTTGAAGATGGCGATATCGACATTCTTTCAAGCTTTGCCTACACCGCCGAACGCGAAAAATTCGCGTTTTACATCAAACCACCTTATAGCCGCGTCAGCCCGGTTTTCTATGTCCGGCAAGGCAAAAATACGCACATCGCGCAATATGCCGATCTTAAAACGCTTGCAGTCGGGGCGGTCGTTGATTCCCGCTATTTCGAACCATTCGATAGCGATAGATCGCTGAACAAATTCGAAGCCAGCAGCGAAATGCTGCTTCTGCGTATGCTTGAGGCAAATCGCGTCGATACCATTGTCGGGTCTGATGCCAATGTCGATTTTGAAATCCGGCGCAACAACCTTGATGATATCATTAGCAAGGCCGCATTTCGCCCGGACCATCACAACGACATCCACATTGCGGTATCGCGCAATTCCCCGCTAATGAGCCAGACAGACCAGATATCGAAAATCATCACCGACCTGCGCGAAGAGGGTTTTATTGCCAGGGTACATGCACGTTACTGGCCTGCCAGTGACGATGCAGCGGATGCAGGCAAACCAATCCACAGCGAATGAATAAAGCCGCCGCCCTATCTGGAAAACCGCTTTGCCCCGGCAACACAGGCAACGACCCCGACGGTGACCGCCATCATGGTCACGCCAACAGGTTCCGCCAAGACGATCCCCGCCAAAAGCAGACCAAAGAACGGCTGCAACAATTGTAATTGCCCGACCCCGGCAATGCCGCCAAGCGCCAGTCCCCGATACCAGAAGAAAAAACCGATCAGCATGCTGAACAGAGAAACATAACCAAGACCAAACCATGCCGGACCGCCAACTCCAGCAAAGCTAACTGGCAAGGTCGCAACGCAGAATGCCGCCATCGGCAAAAGCGATATCACCAACGCCCAGCAGATCACCTGCCATCCACCAAGACGGCGCGACAGTTTTGCACCCTCGGCATAGCCAAGCCCGCAAACGATAACCGCGCCAAGCATAAAAAGATCACCGCGTAACGCCCCGGCACTGCTTCCTGTGGCGGCAAATCCGGCGACCAAGCCGCTACCGACAATCGAAAACAGCCAGAATACGGGTTGTGGCCTTTCACCACCGCGCAAGACGCCAAAAATCGCTGTCGCCAAAGGCAGCAAACCGATGAAGACAATTGATCGTGCTGACGTGATATGTTCAAGCGCAAGGGCCGTTAACAATGGAAACCCGACAACCACCCCACCGGCAACCACCAGCAACGACATCCAGTCTGATTTCTGTGGACGGTTTGGCCGCGATATCAGAAGCAAAGTCGCGGCAAGCAGTCCGGCAATCGTTGCGCGCGCCACCGTAAGAAACAGCGGATCGAAATCCATGACAGCAATCCGGGTCGCAGGCAGCGATCCACTGAAAATCAGGATACCGATCAACCCGCTAATCCAGCCGCCACTTGATCTTTGAACTGCAATTGCCATCAAAACCTCCGTCATGTGCGAAGGTTTATCTATGGCTTGCCAGCATCGAACCGAACAGACACAATAAAATACAATTTGAACAAACTGTACTGATTACAGGAACAATACAGTGGCACCTGACGGGGCATCAAAACAACCCGATGACGGAACACTTGTCACCCGCGTCATGAATGTCATTCGCGACCGGATTGGCACGCGCAACCTGCTTGCGGGGGATCGTCTGCCATCCATCCGTGGCTTTGCCCGTCAAATGAAGGTGTCGAATTCGACGGTTGTCGAAGCCTATGATCGACTGGTGGCCGAAGGCGTTATTCAGGCCAGACGCGGATCGGGGTTTTATGTCGCCCCTCATACCGCCCCGCTTTCAATCGCCCGGATCGGACCGAAACTGGATCGGGCGATTGATCCGTTCTGGGTCTCACGACAGTCGCTTGATGCGCGCCCAGATATGCTAAAACCCGGTTGCGGCTGGCTTCCGGCGGACTGGATGCCCGAAACCGCAATCAGGCGCGCATTGCGCAGCCTGTCGCGCGCCGATGACGCCACACTGGTCGATTACGGAACTCCGCTTGGCCTGGCATCCTTGCGTCATTTCCTGTCCCGTCGCATGGCGGGATACGGCATTGATGCCCATCCCGACCATCTGCTTCTGACAGAGTCAGGAACCCAGGCAATCGACATGCTGTGCCGTTTTTTGATCGCACCGGGCGATACGGTTTTGGTTGATGATCCGTGTTACTTCAATTTTCAGGCATTGCTGCGCGCGCATCGCGCCAATATCGTTGGCGTCCCCTTTACCGAAAATGGCCCGGATGTGGATGCCTTTGCCCGGATCGCCGCAACAACGAAACCGCGCCTTTACATTACCAATTCCGGCTTGCACAACCCGACCGGTGCGTCACTTTCCCCAATGGTTGCGCATCAGGTTTTGAACATCGCCGAACAGCACGACCTGATCATCATCGAAGATGATATCTTTGCCGATTTCGAAAACACCCCTGCCCCGCGGATGGCGGCACTGGGCGGGCTAGAGCGCGTAATCCATATCGGCAGCTTTTCCAAAACTCTCTCGGCGTCGGTTCGATGCGGGTATATCGCAGCCTCTCCGGACTGGATCGACGGTCTGACCGATCTTAAAATCGCAACCGGTTTTTCCAGTCCGAATTTATCCGCCGAACTGATTTTTGCGGTTCTCAAGGACGGCACCTATCGCAAATATATGGAAACCCTGCGCGATAGACTGGCACGCACGATGACCATCACAGAAACCCGGCTTCGCAACCTTGGCATCACACCGGCAATCAATCCCGATGCTGGTCTGTTTTTATGGTGCCGCTTGCCCGATCACATGGATGCGGCAACCCTGGCCCGAAACGCGCTTTCCGATGGTGTGGTTCTTGCCCCTGGAAATGTTTTCAGCATCTCGCAAACAGCTGGAAACCTGATGCGCTTTAACGTCGCCCAATGTCAGGATGAACGTATCTTCAGGGTGCTTGAACGCGCGCTTGAAAAATAAAACGGGGCGCAATCCTTTTGGACAGCGCCCCATTTTTTTCTGTTTTGACGATCCGATACCGGATTACGGGAACAGCGGCTCGATCTCGAGCCCCATGGTTTCCGGCAGGCCCAGCATGACATTCATGTTCTGAACTGCTTGGCCAGATGCCCCTTTAACAAGGTTGTCTTCGACCGCCACAATGATCACCCGGCCCGGCACCCGATCCTTGACCACCCCGATCAGAACATAGTTTGATCCACGTACGTGACGTGTCTGCGGGGTTACGCCAAACGGCAGGACCCGCACGAACGGCTCATCGGCATAACGTTTTTCAAGGGCGGCCTGAATGTCTTCGGCCGTCGTGCCATCGGTCATTTTGACATAGATGCTTTCAAGGATGCCCCGGCTCATCGGCATCAGATGCGGGGAAAAATTCACCACGACATCCCGCCCTGCGGCCCAGGCAAGGCCCTGCTCGATTTCTGGCGCATGGCGGTGCCCGCCGGTGCCATAGGCATGAATGCCTTCGGTGACCTCGGCATACAGAATGCCTTCCTTGGGCGAACGGCCCGCACCGGTGACACCGGATTTCGCATCAATGATGATGTCATCGGCATGCACCAGCTTCTGTTCCAGAAGCGGTGTCAGCGAAAGCTGCACCGGGGTTGGATAACATCCCGGATTGGCCACCACACGCGCCTTTTTGATCTTTTCACGGTGCAGTTCAGTCAGGCCATAAACCACATCCTTCTGCAAATCCTGTGCGGCATGTTCCGCCCCGTACCATTCCTTGTAGGTCGCGGCATCAAACAACCGGAAATCCGCCGACAAATCGACAACTTTGACATGATCAGGCAAACCGGCAATCACTTCCTGTGTCGTGCCATGCGGCAGCGCACAGAAAATCACATCGACCATCGACCAGTCGGCATCCTCGATCCGGATCATGGTCGGCAATTTCAGATGGGCAAGATGCGGGAAAACCTCCCCGAACGGACGCCCGGCGCGTCGGTCTGCGGTCAGCAGGGTGATTTCAGAAGCGGCATGGTGCGCAAGAATACGAACCAGTTCCGCCCCGGTATATCCGCTGGCACCGAGAATTCCGACTTTGACCTTAACGTCGCTCATTTCAAATCCTGCTCCTTTAGGCTCGCCCGGACCTTTATGGTCACCGGGCGCGATTAACGGGCGGATGTTGGCAAACAAGCCCCGCAGATGCAAGCCCTTAGGCGGCTTTTCCCCTGCATTGCGCGATCATGCCCCATGCAGGGATGACATGCATCACAGGGAAAAGTTGCCTTTTACGGACGTCGGGATTTGCGCACATTGGCCGGACAGGCGCGCTTATCCTCAGGCAGAACAGTATAAAACCGTTCGATTTTCTCAAACCCCGTCGGTGCTGCCACCGGATAATCCGAAACATATCGATGATCCGAAAGACCAAAATCGCTGGCTTTCAAGCCCGATCGCTGTTGCCAGATACGGCGATGGGTATCGGACAATGTGATTTCCGGATCATCAATCAGGAAAATCGCATCACGTGCGATCCGGTCGTTATATTTGTGCTGGGATGGCAACCACGCGGCAAGCTGACGGCGCAATTCTCCCGGGCTTGGCACCTTGCGCGTCCGGCTGGCAAACCTGACCATCTTTGCCGACAGATCGGAAACATTGCCGGGCGGGGCCATGCCATGTGTCGCCATGTCGATAAAATAAGCCAGATCAATTTCCGTCGGATCACGACCGATAACAGGCTTTAGCGCAGCATAAATCTTGAAAAACCGGGCGATTTTTCCGCCATCGGCATTGGCTGCATCATAAACGCGGCGATAGGCACGCTGCACTTCGGGCAATGCACCATATCGTGCGAACCTTTCGGTGAAATCGGCCCGACGTTTCGGATCGATCCAGATCGCACACAGGATATCAAACGCACTTTGATTATTGCCCAGCGCCAACCGGTGAATCGCATCGGTATGCGGGCCAAAGACGGCATTGAGCAACCCGGGATTGGCCCGTTCGGCGGCAAAGACAATCTGCTGGATTTCCGCCCCTGCCCCGGCGGTCGCCCCGCGCGGCCCCCAGGTCAGATAGGCATTGGGATCGTTAGTATAACACCACGGATCCCCTTCCAGATATCGCTTGCCGCTCCTCGGGTTGCGCGACTGGCAGAAATTGAACTGGATGGCGTCGTAATCCGTGCCTTCCAGTGCGAAGGTCAGATGATTGGCCCGCGTGATCGCATCGGGAAAGGGCTGTTCTGCCGGCATCAGCAACCTCCAGAGCCCGACCGTGATCGCGCCGGGATTCGCACCACCGATGGCCGCTTTAACACTCGGATCAAGACAGGGCTGTAAATCCATGATCGCGTTGCGCGTCTTGGCGCCAACAATACCATCCGTCGCGCCATAGGCCGACGTGCTGCCGCGCTTGCAACTTGCCGCGGCCACAAACAACCGACCCTGAAAATCGGCAACCGCGCCATATTTCCCCAAAACCAGCGGCCTGTCTTCAAAACGATACAGGACTTGGGATAAATTCTGTGCGGCTGCATCAACCGGCATTATACCGGCAAATAGCCCTGCCACCAGTCCAAGGACCGGCAGCAGGATTTGTTTAAAACGCAGCAATCTCTCAGGCCCGGTCACGGGCGCACCTCACGGACATGAAATCGGTTCGGGCAGCTTAACCGGGCTCGCCAACAACGCCAAGCGATACGCGCCGCCACATTCGAACCCGATGGCCTCATAAGCCTTTGCCGCCGCTGGGCTATCCGTTGACAACACAGCACAGGTCACGCCGCGCGCCCGTGCCGCCAGAAGCGTTTTCGCGACCAAGATACGGGCATAGCCATTGCCGCGCTGTTCGGGCGGCGTCCAGACCGGGCCGATCTGGACCATGTCGGGCAGTTCGGCGTTGAACCCCGAAAGACTGACCGGCACACCATCCACCACAAGCACCCACATGTTGCGGTCATTTAGCGCATGGACAAGGCGACTGGCGATCCGGCTATCAAGGGCTGGCGTATCCTGCCCGCCCAATGCCTCGATCTCGTAGGCGCGCAGCCAACGCAGCAGCGTATTGCGATCAATCCGTTCGGCATCAACCATCTGGAAACTGTCCGACCGCACATTTTGCGGCAGGATCAGGTTGGCAAGATCAAGCCGATAAAAGGCATCGCATGCATTGATTGCAAATTCCGCATCGCCAAGCCCAAGCATCTCGATCACGCTTTTCGCCTGATCCGCCGGACCATAGAAACCAGCCACCGCCTGCGTATTTTCGGAACGAAACAGATCAATCAAACCACGCGGCACCGGTTTACCGCCGGTTTGCACAAAGACATTACCGTTGCCAAATATCGTCAAAACCGCCGTCACCGCCCCATCGCTGGAAACTTCACCGTAATAGCAGCCTGAAAGCGGATGATGACGTCGGTTCATGCCGGTTTTTCGCAAATTGCTGCGCAGGACCATGCTGGTTTCGGCATGGGTCGCGAGAAATGCGTCAAGGGCATGAAGATCATCATCTTGCAGCTTTCTGTACTGCATATCGTGGGTCCCTTTCTTTGGGCTTCAGGTAATTGCCAACCTTCCGAATTGGCATAAAAAAAGACCGCTCCGTCAGCGGCCCTTCACTTATCGCAAGGTAATCCAACAGAGGTTCAAACAATTATGTCTTGAAAGCTCGTCGCATTGTTCCAACCATCGGATGTCACCTTAAATTCAAAAAATATCTCTTCGATGGATTGTTATTATCACAACCTTTCGAATTTTCGATCCTTCTTTTTAAAATTCTTTTCCGACCACAACATCACCCTGATTCCGGAATACGGAAACAATTTGGGCCCTACAAGAAGCTGATTTTCAATTCGGTTTGCGATAACCTCCGAAACTGGTATTACCATTACCGAGCGCATTTTATTCGGAGTTGACCTCATGCCAGTGATTACCTGCGTCGAAGACCTGAAACGCATCTATAAACGTCGCGCACCGCGCATGTTTTACGATTACGCAGAATCCGGAAGCTGGACCGAGCAGACATTCCGTGAAAACACCACCGACTTTCAGGATATTCACCTGCGTCAGCGGGTCGCGATCGACATGGCCGGGCGCTCGACCAAAAGCCGGATGATCGGTCAGGATGTCGCCATGCCTGTCGCCCTTGCCCCGGTCGGACTGACCGGCATGCAATGCGCAGACGGCGAAATCAAGGCTGCCCGCGCAGCAGAGAAGTTCGGCGTCCCTTACACATTGTCGACCATGTCAATCTGTTCAATCGAAGATGTTGCCGAGAACACCTCCAAGCCCTTCTGGTTACAGGTTTACACACTCAAAGACGACGATTTCATGAAGCGGCTTTTTGACCGGGCGAAAGCAGCCAAGTGCTCGGCCGCGGTCATCACGGTGGACCTTCAGATGCTTGGGCAGCGCCACAAGGACCTGAAGAACGGTCTGTCTGCCCCGCCCAAGCTGACCGTCAAATCGGTCGCCAACATGATGACAAAGGTGCAGTGGGGGCTGGGTATGCTTGGCACCAAGCGCCGCTTCTTTGGTAACATCGTCGGCCATGCCAAGGGGGTTGCCGACCCCTCTTCACTAAGCACCTGGACCGCCGAAGCGTTCGATGAATCACTTGATTGGGACCGTATTCGCGAGTTCCGCAAAATGTGGGATGGGCCCTTGATCATCAAGGGGATCATTGATCCGCGTGATGCCCTGGAAGCCCTTAACGTTGGCGCAGATGCCATCATTGTTTCCAACCATGGCGGACGCCAGCTTGATGGTGCCTTGTCCTCAATCCGTGCATTGCCTGCCATCATGGATGCCGTCGGTGACAAGATCGAGGTCCATCTTGATAGCGGGATCCGTTCCGGCCAGGATGTGCTGAAGGCACTGGCACTGGGTGCCAAGGGCACCTATATCGGGCGCGCTTATGTTTATGGTCTGGGCGCAATGGGCGAAGCCGGTGTGACCAAGACGCTTGAGATCATTCACAAGGAACTTGAAGTTTCCATGGCGCTTTGCGGCCATACTGACGTGACCAAGGTGGATCGCGATATTCTGATGGTCCCGCGCGATTTCTCGGATCGTTGGCAGTAATGTGGGTTTCGGTGCGTGTGTTGGCCAAGTTAACCGCCCTACCGCCCCGCTGACCCACAGAACGATCTAACAACGAAAATACGGCGTCTTTACAGGGTAAAGACGCCGTATTTCATTTGGAGCCAGAAGTAGTGCCCAAAGTCGGCAAAATGATGCTGGTTGATTGTCCATCTTCCGTTTCATTTCTGTGCCTTGGCATAACCCAATCCACAAAAGAAAAAGCGCCCCCCCCCCAAAAGTGACGCTTTTCCTGTAATGGATCATCAGCCCGATAGCCTAAAATGAGTTAACGCTTCGCTACTAGAAACAGCATTTTTTATAATATCTTACAGTATATTGTAGTTTCCGCGTGATAGCTATGTGGAGCACTTAATTATTCCAACTTTAGGTTCCCAATTTCGTCACCCTGCATCCAAACCTTCACGTCATCTCCATCTACGGAAAAACATATATGTACTCCATGCTCTGGGTCTGTTTTTTCACATGGAATTGGTCTGGTAGCTATCTGAAATCCCTTTCCAGAAATTCCCTCCACATCCAGCACTAGTTCTCTTTCTGGGGTTTTAGAAATACTGATCCGCATGTTGCCATTCACCATAGGCGGAAAGACAACCGGCTCACCGTTCGCAAACCAATCCGGATGCGTATCGCTCTTCAGCCAAAAACTTATCGCCCCCTTGCCGTCAGTAAACTCCGGTTTATTTACCTCAATGTCTGCAACTTTCACACCGTCGACAAATTGCTCTGACAGCCCCTCCGCCCCAAGCTGATTAGAAATTGCATCTCTTAGTGGAAATAACCCTGACAAGACCGTTCGAATCAAACTTCCCAGCAGAGCAAATACCGCGCCCTCCCCATTGGTTTCCATTAAGTGGTCCATTTTGTTGTAGGTAGCAACATCATTCTTCCCGTATCCAAGATGCACGCCACCGTAATTATTTGAGACGTATTTGATTAATTTTCTCGCCGTTATGTCCTCCCCGCTGACCACGCCCAATGAATGACCTAAAAACTCTTCCAGTTTAAGAGGAACCCAGTGCTGACCTGATGGTGCACGTTCCCCATTGTTTTTAATATATTGTTTCATGCCTTCTGGAAGCTCTTCTAGTTCATCAGGAGCATCCCCCCATCCTCGCACGACAAACCGTAATGGGATTTTTGTTCTTCTGTTAGCCACATGAGCAAGGACATCTCCATCGATCAACAGCTGCCTCAAAAGACGCCCGGCATTAATCCTGTGGTAAAGGTAATTGCTATCCCTCAGGTCCCATAAATCTTTGAGAACATGCAAAAATAGTCTCTCAGCAAACACTTGATTAGTTGGGAATTTTTTATCGCTCATAAAACCATCAACCACTATGCACAATTAAACATCCTATAATTGTTTCAAACCATACGATACAATCTTTCCGTTCAAGTTTGGAAGGATGGCAAATGGCACCACACACTATGGAGAGCATAGCACAGGAGTACAACAACGAGGTGATCATCCCCAAGGGGTTTTGGATAGCTGAGGAAGCTAGCAAGGATATATTCGATAGAGACGATTGGCTTTTTCTAAAACGGATAGCCCAACTAGGACCAACAACTGATACCAAAATCAGCGACGTGAAGGTGGGTGATAAAAAACTCAACTGCATGCATAAAACCCAACCCAAAAGGAATTTATCTATTTTTTATCGCCGCATAGACACAAACTGCATCATGGTTATTGGAGTTGGGCGTCATGAAAAGACAAACAAAAAATATGATGTGAACTGGTGTGATGGAACACGCAAAATGATTGACCTAAGCAAAACCAATCAAAATGGCTCTGAATATCTTGCCAACCCAATCGGGGGAACGTTTTCATTCCAAACACTGGATGTTGTGATTAACAAAGATTTTCTCGAACCATAGTCGACCTAAACTCGACGGTGCGCTGTCTTCCATTCGGGCGCGTTTGTCTATGGTCTGGGCGCAATGGGCGAAGCCGGTGTAACCAAGGTGGATCGCGATATTCTGATGATCCCGCGCGATTTTTCGGATCGTTGGCTGTAACGCAGTAGAATCTATTACATACCGCTGGACCAAACAAAAAGCGGCGTCTTCCGTGGTGAGGACGCCGTTTTTTTGTTGTCCTGACACACGATCCCGCAAAAAGAAAAAGCGCCACCCGAGGGTGACGCTTTTCCAATAAAATCGCGAGCCTGTTGCCCGAAAACGACTTAACGTTTCGAGAACTGGAAGCTACGACGTGCTTTGGCGCGACCGTATTTTTTACGTTCGACTGCACGGGAGTCACGGGTCAGGAAGCCGCCTGCCTTGAGCGACGGACGCAGTGCCGGCTCAAACAGGGTCAGCGCGCGCGAGATACCGTGACGAACGGCACCGGCCTGACCGGAAAGACCACCACCGGTAACGGTGCAAACGACGTCGAACTGATCTTTACGGTTGGCAACGCCGAACGGCTGGTTGATCACCATGCGCAGAACCGGACGTGCGAAGTAATCTTCGAATTCGCGGCCATTGACGGTAACTTTACCCGAGCCCGGTTTGATCCAGACGCGTGCAATTGCGTTCTTACGACGACCGGTTGCATAGGAACGGCCCTGTGCGTCGATCTTCGGTTCCGGCAGGGTGCCTTCTGCAGCAGCAGCTTCACCGCCCTGTGCCAGATCCTTGAGATCTTCAAGAGTTTTGGTGTCGGCCATTACTTAGCACTCCGCTTATTCTTGTCGTTCATTGCGGCAAGATCGAGAACTTCCGGCTTCTGTGCATCATGCGGATGCTCGGTACCGGCATAGACGTGCAGCTTGGAAAGAACCTGGCTGCGCAGCGGACCACGGGACATCATACGCTCGACAGCTTTGATGATCACACGTTCCGGATGCTCGCCATTCAGCAGCTTGTCCATGGTGCGTTCTTTGATGCCGCCCGGATAACCGGTGTGCCAGTAGAACTTCTTATTCTGAAGTTTACGGCCGGTCAGTTTGACTTTTTCGGCATTGACGATGACGATGTGATCGCCACAATCCATGTGCGGGGTAAACATCGCTTTGTGTTTACCACGAAGACGGTTGGCAACAACGGCAGCAAGACGGCCGAGTACGACGTCTTCTGCGTCGACTACAAACCATTTGCGCTCGATGTCACTCGGTGTCGCAGTGAAGGTTTTCATAATTTAATACTCGAAAACTGGGTTCCACGGAGGGAATCGCCCCTCGTTGAAAGTCGGCGCAGTATGCCAGCATTAAACAGGAAAGCAACAGGAATATTTCGTTATATTTCAACAACTTAAATCAATAGGTATTATTTTACCACATTGATTTTCATCATTTTCATACCGGTTTCGGCTCCGCCCCCTTTTCCGGCGGCATGGCATAGGTCCCGATGACATGCGCGCAAAGTGCGCCATCAACAGCCGACCGGATATGGCATTCCGCAATCAGAAGCCGCTTCCCGGCCTTGAGGATTTTCGCCTCCGCCAGCAAATCACCCGGCTTCGCCCCGGAAAGGAAATGCACCGTCGCCTCGGTCGTCACCGCCAGATCGGCCTTGGGTACCACAAGCCACGCCACCGCATAAAGCGCAATATCGGCCAGCGCAAAGATCGCCGGGCCACAAATCACATTGCCCGGCCGGATATGCCGTTCGTTAAACGGCAGGCGCAACAAGGCGCGCCCCCCCGAAAGTTCTTCGGTTCGTACGTTCATATCCCCGACAAACGGAACTTTCTCGCGCATGATCACATCAAAATCAGCAGGCGTTATACCCGTGCGGGGTGGCATGGCTGTCATTGCGGGTTCCTCCCTGTCGCCACCCTTGCCTTTGGTAGCACTGTTTCCTTTGAACACAGCCTGACATAACGTTTACGTTAACGTCAATATTTTCGAAGAACCAGACACCCTTGATGATCACAACCGGTGCCGCATAGAAACGCCCCCGAAAATCCCCTCTCCTACCCGCCAAGAATTGACGAAAGCTCGATCACCGTTATCCAGATCACGGCCAAAATCACAATGACCGTAATCAGGAAGGATCCGATATTGGGCAACCACTTTTCCCCTCCACGCCGCTTCACGGCAGCCCCAGACAATGCAGTCGGCCTGAGCGCATTTGCGTGGACAGGAATTTCTGGTGGATGCCCCGGCAAGGCTTCGGAAAACACACCGGGCCGGGTTTGTGGGAGCTTGGAATGCATCGTGTCGTCACCATCTTGGGTAATGGAGCGGTGTCCAAAGGGCGTCAGGATCGAAATGAAATCAGCAAACGGTTTAACGTCTTCGGATATCGTTTCGGTCGCTGCGGTACTGGGATTTGTTTTTTTGGGTTGCTCGCCGCTTTCGCGCGGATCACTGTCGCGGGCATCCTGATCCGGGTTAGGATCAATCGGGTCCTGCACCCACGATATATTACCATCTGGCTGGTTATTATCCATGCCCTGCATGTGCGCCCGACGGCGGACACCGGCCGACACCAGACGCGCTGGCGCCGCGCGATCCACCCCTGATATACGTGCCATCATCGTGATAACAGAACAGCAAGTTCTGAATAGGTCGCGAGGATCACACTCGCAATTACGATACTGACAATCAGGGATGCACTGGCGCGCGGTAATTTTTTCCGCAACCAGTCATTCAGATCGAAATTGGAATTGATATCGGATGTGGGTCGTTCAAATCTTGGCCTGACCGGACCACGCAGGATAACTGTGGGCTTGTCCACTTCATCGTTGGACGCCCAGTGATACCGGTTTTCCGGAAGGTAAACCGGGTGGCGGTCTTCCTGACCTTTTACGTCACTTTTCATGGCGACTACGGCGCTACCTCCGCCGTCTCCTGCAACAAGGGTTAATGTCACATTCCAGCCCCTGCCTTACCCGGCATACCTTGCCAGCCAATACAGGGTTCCCCCTCGTCTTGCACTCTCCCCATTACGCATAATTACGAATCATAAAATCCCCTGTCACACGCTTAAGCGTGCAACACGGTATAATAGTCCCCACATTTAGGCAGGTTTGAGGCAAAGTTCAGGAATTGATATTCTATTCTGGATTGCTTTCACGCTATCCGCTGATCAATTTGCCAAGCTCGGTATAAACCAGCACCAGAACATAGCCGACAGCAATGGCTGCAACCATATATGCACCCAGCTTCGGCAGGACTTTATCAAGCGCCAAAGCATTTCTGCGTTCCGTTGCTTTTTTGTTGGCCCGGCGCTGCTTGGTGGCTTTCCGGCCGCCCACGCGTGCCGAATGTGCCGGCGATACGATGCCGGCATTAAGTCGACGGGCTTCTTCCTGACTAAGCCAGTTTGCACTGTTATCAGGCAGATCGATATTGCCAGATCCATTGCGCGATGTGGATTTCAGATCATCTACACGACCGGCAATATCGTTATGCATATCCATGCCGGTTTGCGCCCCATCGCCCAGACTTTCCAGATATTCCCTATACGCACTTCCTGTCCCGTCATCCCCGCCCCGCAGGTCTTCCTGCGCGGCATTTGTCTGCGCCCCATTGGGTTGGGCCTGATACAGGGCGGCATTTCCGGCAAGGACGTGACGATTGGGTTTCGGCCTGTCGCCCGGTTTACCGGTACTGCGCAGATCATTTGCGGTAACCGGCTTTATCTTTTTCGGCGCGGCGGGTTTCGGTCCCGCCATTGCCGTCCCGGAAATATCACGCGCCATATCGGGATCAAGGGCGCTGACATCCGGGTTATCCGGATCTTTTTCCGGTCGGCGGGGCTGAAGGATTTCGGGAACGTCAAACCCGCGGCTTAACAACCGGGCGCGTGCCTCGGCGCGCTGACGTTCCATGTCCCAGTCTATGGCCTCCTTACGGTCATAGCGTTTCATTTTCGTCTTGGCGACCGGCGAAACCGGCTGGCGCTTTTTAACGATTTCCTTGGTCGTGACAAAACGACCAGGAGCCCGCTGTGGTTTACGTTTTTCGTCGTCGGTCATTTCCCACTGCCCATAAACGGGACCGCCCCACAGGTCAGGATCATTATTGTGGTATTTTTAGTTTCCAACAAAACCGGGACGTGAAATTCTACAACGACAGTATATTGACGTAAAAGTAAAAAACATACAGTGCGCGCCATCACAGGGAGGCATAAATGACCAGAAACTCGCCCAACAGCCACACAGATGAAACCAGCCTTGTACTGCGCAAAGACGAGGGCCCGGTCGCAACCCTGACCCTGAATGCCGCCAAAAGCCGCAATGCCCTTTCCGGGGCGATGATGGCGGCTCTGCACACGGCATTGGATCAGATCGCAGGCGATCCTGCCATTCGCTGTGTGATCCTTGCGGCAAACGGTCCGGCTTTTTGTGCCGGTCATGACCTTAAGGAAATGAACGGCATTTCCACCTGCGACGGCCATGCGGCCCTGTTTTCCCAATGCAGCGCGCTGATGATGCGGATTGTCACCCTGCCCCAGCCGGTGATCGCACGCGTTCATGCCGTGGCGACCGCGGCTGGTTGCCAACTGGTGGCAAGCTGCGATCTTGCCGTTGCCGGAACATTTGCAAAATTTGCCACACCCGGCGTCAATATCGGGCTGTTCTGTTCGACCCCGATGGTCGCACTCAGCCGCAATGTATCGCGCAAACATGCCATGCGCATGCTGTTGACCGGTGACCCGATTGATGCCCGAACCGCGTGGCAGATGGGGCTGATTTCCGATGTCGTCGAAGATGACGACCTGATCACCGCAACTGACGACCTTGCCAAACGCGTCGCATCACGTTCGGGCATGACGGTAAAACTGGGCAAGGAAGCATTCTACCGCCAGCTCGAAATGCCATTGTCCGACGCTTATGCCTATGCATCCGGGGTGATGACCGACAACATGCAAAAACACGATGCGCGCGAGGGGATCGGGGCATTCGTTGAAAAACGCCATCCGGAATGGCGGCATGAATAGGCGCGATATTGCCCGTTACTTTGCCCTCGACTTCCCCTGTCGGCTCTGGCTTGATAATTGCTGAAAATCACCCGAAGGAGGGGAATGATGAATTTGGAAATCTGGCTTACCTTCGTTCTGGCCTGCTCAATCGTGCTGGCCATTCCCGGTCCGACCATCATGCTGGTGGTCAGCTATGCCCTTGGCAAGGGCCGCCAGACCGCATGGGCGACGGTTCCGGGTGTTGCGCTGGGCGACCTGACCGCGATGACGGTTTCGCTGGCCGGTGCCGGTGCGTTGCTGGCGGCATCGGCAAATGCGTTTACGGTGCTGAAATTATGCGGCGCGGGATATCTGATTTATCTTGGCATCAAGATGTGGCGCGAAAAACCGGGATTACTGGAAGATAACCCGGATGCCAAACGCAACCGACCGTCACGCATGTTCCTGCAGGCCTATATCGTGACGGCCTTAAACCCCAAAGGCATCGTGTTCTTCATTGCCTTTGTGCCGCAATTCGTCAATGCCTCGATGCCCATATTGCCGCAATTCGTGATTATGACCGCGACCTTTGTCTCGCTGGCGGCGGTCAATGTTGCGATCTGGGCAATCATGGCCGGTGCCCTGCGGGAAAAATTCCGCAAACCGACCGCCATGTTGCGCCTGACCCGTGCAGGCGGTGCCGTCATGATCGGTGCGGGCCTTCTGACCGCCCTTACCCGCCGCGCGAACGCTGCGGCCTGACCGACAGGGATGATGCGATCTGGCCCAGCCATTCACGGCCGATCGCATCACGCCCGAACAGGCTGATCACCACGACAACCAATCCGCACAGCAACACATTCCATGCCGGTCGCAACGGCCACATGAATTCCAGATTGGCGACCAGAACGGCCGACGGCGGCACACCGGTCGCAAACCCATACCACGCATATTCAATCCCTGCCGTTGCCAGCCCGGCCAGAACCGCGATTGAGACCAGAACGAACGGCGATCGCAGCGACAAGTCGCGCGCATGCGCCGCACGATACAGCATAAGTGCAACAAAAAATCCCGACATCAGGGTCGCTTCGCTGACATCGATCTTTGACTGCATAAAGAAATGCAGGGCCGCCAACACGCCAATGCCATAACTGATCTTGTGCAACCGGGTCCAGTTCCTGCCAAGCTTGCGCATGGCTGATTTGGTCGATGTAATCCCAAGAATGACAAGCCCCGTCAGCGCAACAAAGCCAATGGTCAGGTAAATCCGTACCAGAATTTCATTAGCCACGCGCAGCACATCCCATGACTGGCTCAGCATATATAACAACAGATGGGTTAAGGCATATCCCAACGCCGCCAAACCAACCTGACGGCGAATTTGGACAAGCTTGCTGGCACGTGTAATCCTGCGAAGCGGCGTGATCAGAAGCGAGATCAGCAACATCCGGATCGCCCAGTCCCCGCTTTCAAGGATCGCTTCCTTGACCGGAATGGTCGCCCCGCCTTCGGCAATCACCGGCCAGAGAATGAAACAGCCCGGCACAAGCAGCAGCACAAACACGGTCAGCTTAAAAACCGAAAATCTGCCGGACGGATCAAGCCATGGAAACATGCGGGATACCTTTGGTGTTTTGGGTAATGGGCAATATATCCCCTACTCAACCCTGTTTCGTTCAATCCGTCAGTTAAATTTGCCATCAACTTTCTGCGAGCGTCGCGGCATCACATAATCCCGACGCCAGAAGATTGCAGCAGCAGATCAAAACCTTATGTATCATACAGACATAACGATGCCGCATCGCAAACCAAAGGCAGATGACATGAGCGATTTCAAAAATCCCGACGACAATGCCACGCAGGCATTGCTTGAACGTACCAAGACAATTGCGCTGGTCGGCGCCAGCCCGAAACCCGAACGCCCGTCAAACGGTGTGATGAAGTTCCTTTTATCGCGCGGCTATCACGTCATTCCGGTCAATCCCGGCCAGGCTGGCGGTGAAATCCACGGTCAAAAGGTCTTCGCAACCCTTGGCGATATTCCTGAGCCGGTCGATATGGTCGATATCTTCCGCAATAGCGAGGATGCCGGTGGCGTGATTGACGAGGCCATTGCGATTGGTGCCAAATCCGTCTGGATGCAGCTTGGCGTCATCAACATCAGTGGTGCCACCCGCGCGCAGGATGCCGGGCTTGATGTCGTGATGAACCGTTGCCCGGCAATCGAAATCCCCCGTCTTTTCGCCCCGGACTGGAAAGTCGCCTGACACGGCGCGCCGGACCGACGCCAAAAACACAAAAGGCACCGCGTGATGGCGGTGCCTTTCATTTCATACCAAGCAGGCCGAAATCAGCCGCGACCGCACATTTTCATCAAATCGGGAACCAGCCCCTGATTGCCGATGAAATCCGGCTGCACGGCACTGGTCACCGTGTAGGTCGTCGTCGCTTCGTCAACCAGCGGATCGTAAAGTCCCGACGTTTCCATCACAAGCGACATCACGCCATCGGACTTGATCCGTAGCGCAGCAAAGCCATTGGCATATTCGGTACGGGCGCATTCCTTGCCAAGAATCTGGTCAAACTGCCCGACAAGCGCATAGCGCGGGTTTTCGATCAGATGGTCACGTTTGGCAACAGCACCGGCAATCAGACCGGGACGGGGAATATATTTGCCAAAACGAACCTGTGACTGGACGATATAACCGTCCGGGAAATAAACTGCGACGTCCTCGGCAAGAAGGATGCGATCACCGATGACCTGACCGGACCGCAAAAGTGCCTTGATCCGCTTGCCCGGAATTTCGCCCGAAAAGGCATTGAAACGAAGATACTTGCCGTCACCGCGCTCGGCGGCATAAAGCTTTTCAAATGGTACTGGTGGCGTTTTATCTGCAGCAGCCCCTGGTCGGGCAAAACTTCCGGCCATGATAACAACGGCCATCGCGCAGATACCGGCACCGCGCAATGAACGGCACAAATTTCTGATCATCTTCCCCCGTCTCTCCCTTTCACGGCTCGGATACCCCGCAGACATTAGGTGTATTGCGTCCAATTTCAACCGTTATTCACAGGATTAAATCTGTATTTAATCGACTATCCATAAAAAACAACGGGGTGGCATTATGCCACCCCGTTGCCGAAGATTTGGTAAACGATCGCGTATTAGTCGATCGAGATGGTCACGCGACGGTTACGCGGTTCACGAACACCATCCGGAGTCGGGATAAGCAGATCGCTCTCGCCAACAGCTTCGCTGTCAACCATGTCGCCTTTAACACCACGTTTGGTCAGCTCTGACAGTGCCGAAGAAGCACGACGCTCCGACAGACCCTGGTTATAAGAAGCCGCACCCGACGCATCGGTATGGCCAACGACGGTCACGTTGCTCATGCTCGACGCCCACTGCTCGGCAGCGGCATCAAGAACACGCTCGGAAACCGGGGTGATCGCGGTGCTGTCAAAGTCGAAGAAGATGGTGAACAGACGCGGCGCGGCTGCAACCGGTTCCGGTGCCATTTCTTTCGGCTCTTCCGCACGCAATTCTGACATTGCGGCTTCGAAATCTTTCCAGCACTGGCTGATCAGATCGGTCTGCCAACCTTCTTCGCTTTCTTCGATCCAGCAATCGAAACGAGCCTGCGCAATTGCGGCCGTATCCGGTTTTGCTTCACGCTTGCCATCGTCAAGAAGAGCGATCAGTTCATCACGAACGGCGCGCTTCTGTGCGATTTCTTCGGCGTCAAAACGCCAGTTGGCCGGATCTTCCGGAAGAATCGTTTCGTTTTCAGCGACCTTGCCTGCTTTCTTCGCAAAGAAGTCGGCGTCGAAGAAATCGTACCATTCATCGGCTTCACGCTGTGCGTATGCGATATATTCGGCTTTAAGCGCCTTGCCGAACGCAGTTGAAGGTTCCGCGCCGGTAATCGCACCATTCACGGAGTTACCGTAAGTAAACGGGTTACCGCCATACGGGACTGCCGTACCCGAGTTGTCGACACTGCTACACGCGCTAAGAAGGGCGATGCCCCCGATAGCACAGATAAAAGACGGACGAAGCTGCATGTTTTTGCCCCTATAGTTCAGGTTGTTATTCACTAACCAACAATATCACCAATGATGGTCATATTATGTCTCTAAACGACCGAAAATACGAAAAGTTCCATAACACTAGGTTCAGGTGGTACTTTGAGGTCACTTTTCAAGATCGCCTAAACCTGCGATGCTGAAGCATCATAAGCTAGTATGTGGGCTTTATACTACAACCCATGTTAGCAGCACATACAATCTCTGAGCAAGTGAGGTTTAAATGATGGAAACAGATATGGCGACGATTGCCGAAATGCTAAAGGCATTTGCGCTGGGCTTCGGGATGGATCTGCTGGGTGCGGTTCTGATTCTGATTGTCGGCTGGTGGGTCGCTGGTCGCGCCTCCGCCCTGGTCCGCCATTCCCTGAAGAATGCAAAATTTGTCGACGCGACGATCAAACCCCTTGCCGCAAACATTGTGCGCTACCTGATACTGATCTTTGTCCTGATCGCCGTTCTGTCGAATTTCGGCGTCCAGACCGCAAGCATCATCGCCGTACTTGGTGCCGCCGGTCTTGCTATCGGCTTGGCCCTGCAAGGGACATTGTCCAACATTGCCGCTGGCGTAATGATCCTGATCCTGCGACCAATCAAAGTCGACGAATTCATCGAAGCGGGTTCTGTTTCGGGCACCGTGGTTGAAATCACCCTGTTCACGACGCTGTTCAAAACGGCAGACGGGGTCTATGTTTCCGCTCCGAACTCGCAAATCTGGAACAGCGCGATCAAAAACTATTCGCGCAATCCGACCCGTCGTCTGGATATCAAGGTTGGTATTTCTTATGACGATGATGTCGATGCCGCACTTGATTTCCTTAAAAATCTGGTTGCAAGCGATCCGCGCGTTCTAAAGGACCCCGAACCCATGAGCTTCGTTGCCAACCTTGGCGAAAGCTCTGTCGATCTGACAGCACGCGGCTGGACCAGCACGCCCGATTACTGGGCGACTTTCTGGGATCTCAGCCGTCGTTCGAAAACGGACCTTGAAGCCGCCGGTTACGCGATTCCCTTCCCGCAGCGCGACCTGCATATCAAAGAAGGTGTCGAAACCGCATCAACGGCCCTTCCGACAAAGGCCGCCCCGGCGAAAAAGCCTGCAACACGCAGCACGGCAGCAAAACCGGCGACCAAGGCGACGGCGGCCAAAGCCACAGCAGCCAAAAACCCCACTGCCAGCAAATCAACAACCACCAAAAGCTGATTTGTCATAAAAATTTGATCTGCCAAAGGCGGCCCCATCCGGGCCGTCTTTTTTTGTTTCACGCAATCCGTTTCGCCCGTTTTGACGCGTAGTAGCCCGCTGTTACCCGCTGATCCCTGCCATGATCTATAGTTTTCAGATCACAACAAACGGGAGGATAAAATAATGTCAGCGAAAAAAATCCTGATGCTGGTCGGCGATTATGCCGAAGATTACGAAACCATGGTTCCGTTCCAGACGCTGCTTGCCGTTGGCCATTCGGTTGACGCCGTCTGCCCCAACAAAAAAGCCGGTGATTCGATTGCGACCGCCATTCACGATTTCGAAGGCGATCAGACCTACAGCGAAAAGCGCGGGCACAATTTTGCGCTGAATGCCGATTTCGAAAAAGCCCGGGTGCAGGACTATGATGCCCTTCTGATCCCCGGCGGGCGGGCGCCGGAATATCTGCGCTTAAACGAGGATGTCATCCGTCTGGTTCGTGACTTCAACGATGCCGACAAACCGATTGCCGCGGTCTGCCACGGTGCGCAAATTCTTGCTGCGGCGGATATCCTCAAAGATCGCCGTGTATCTGCCTATCCGGCCTGCGCCCCCGAAGTACGCCTTGCCGGTGGGACTTATGCTGAAATCGCGATTGATGATGCCTGCATCGACGGCAATCTTGTCACCGCACCGGCATGGCCGGCACATCCAAAATGGCTGGCCGGTTTCCTGACCCTGCTTGGGACTGAAATCAGCCTCTAGAACAATCGGCGATTGCCTTTCGGCACGGTTTGCCGGACCATGACCCTGTAACCAGCCACCGACGTTCCATCGTCGGTGGCAAAAACAGGAGAGGTCGTCATCATGTGTCAGATCTATTCCGGCACCAACCCCGAACTCTATCAGTCCGTCAGTCGATCTTTGCGCATCAATGGCGTTGTAACCAGTGTCCGCCTTGAACAGCGATTCTGGCAGATCCTTGATGAAATCGCCGCGGGCGAAGGCTTCAGCACCCCGCAATTTCTTGGCAAACTGCATGATGAAGTTGTCAGCCAGCGCGGCGATATTCCCAATTTCGCATCGCTTCTGCGCGTCGTCTGCACAGTTTATCTGGAACATCAGGCAGGCTTGGCCACGCAGCCCCCGGAAACAACAAAACCCGCCAGTCGTCTGGCTTAAATCAGTTCAGCCAGGATGAAATTTCACGTGAACTGAACCCGCCACTGGCCATCATCGACGGAACGCTTTGCCGTTTCAGCGTTGGCTGCTGGGGCTTGATGATCGCATTGCGGCTTTGAAGCCCTGCTGCGGCACCGTAATCAAGTGACGAACCGCCAAACCAGTTTTTCGATGTTTCCGACGCTTCTGGCGTGGTCTTTTCCCGCGCCTTGCTTTCGTAGATCCAGCGCAGTTCCTGTTTCAGGGTCTGGTATTCCGGCGTATCCGGCGCAGAGTTAACCTCGTTAACAATCTGCAGCTTGACCATCTGCGGAAATTTATCAAGCCGCTCCAGAAGCATGAATTTGACACTTGGGCGCACGGCGTCGGAACGCATCAGCTTCATCACCAGACGACGATAGATATCAATCCGCAGATTGCCATGCGATGCCAGTTCGATGAATTCCTCGACAAATTCGCGCGCGGCCATCTTGCCATCCAGAAGCGCACGCAAATTGCCCGCCATCGCCCGGCGATAGGCTTCGCGAATTTCGACAACATGGTTGCTTGCACGGTTGCGCACCAACTGGAACGCTTCCGGGCTGAACGCATTCCGCGACAGAAGCTTGGCGCAATCGGCCACCAGTTCATGCTTGGTTGCTTCTGACACCACTTCAAAAACGCCGGTAATAAGTTCCTTGCACTTGGCGTGCGGTCCCATACGGATCGCTGCGGCCAATGCCATCGGGCTTTCCGGATCCTTGGTTGCAATCACCGCAAGTGCCAGCGGATCATCATACTGCATCAATGCCAGATCATTGCTCAGCAAATGCTCCGGCATCAGAAGCCGCTGCTGCGCCCCTGCCCCGGTAACGGTCAGCGGCTCGCCACTGCGATAATTATCTTTGATGGAAAGGGCATATTTCAGCCCGTCATAGGAGATTCCGAGATCCTTGCGCATCCCGTTTACTCTCCCTTCGGCCCCTGGGGTCGTTCATCCGGCAAGCGGCGTGTACGACCAGACTTTTCGGAACCGTGCGGCGATGCCGCAGCCGTCGTACCCGCCGCACGACCACGCGGCCCGGAAGGCTGAAGCTCGTTAAAGAAATCGATATACCAATCCATATCCGTCGATGCCATGGCATAACGGCCACCCGCCGCCGGGCGCTCGATGCTGTCTTCGGGGATCGCAGCGCTCATCTGAAGGACAACCGCCGACGGGGCACTCATACCCGCGCGCCAGGCCAGGGCGGTAATGGCGCGCGCACTTCCCGAATCAAGGATTTTGGAAACGATTGCAGCAGGCATCTGCGCATAATGCGCAAGGCTCTGAACCACCAGCGCGTCTTCGTTACGCGACAAAGCATCAAGAATGTAATGATCGATGGTGACCGGCTCGACCGGTCCGCCCTGCTCGCCCGCATCGTCATGCATCACATCGTCAAACTCATGTTCCACCGGAACCGGTGCCGTGCGGCTTACAATGCGACTCTCGAACTTTGCTTTTTCAATACGCTGGCGCACTGATTGGCGCATGGCCCGTGCCACTTCGGCCCGCATGCGACCGCGTTCGACCAGCGTGTCGAACAACGATGCCAGAATGAAATGCGCCACACGGCGCTGCGCCTGACGGGAAATCTTGTTGCGACCATCCGCCATTTCATCATGTGGCGTCTTGCTGGCGGCTTCTTTCCTGCTGCCGAATTTCGGGGTCAGGGCCACCACATTGCGCGGCGCGTCATCCGATGACAGCAACCGGTTAAGCAACCCGCCCTTTTCCTTTTCCCAACGATCCCGTGCCAGACGTGCCTGTGCCGCGGCCTCCTGTTCGGCTTCCAGCTTCTCGGCGGCTGTTTGCACAAACTCGCCACGCCCACGCAGAATATCAAGGAAATCGGCATCGCTTAAAAGTTCGACATATTCGCCAAGCGACACCCGGCCAATCGCCGCAATATCCTGACGCAAACGCATCGCGGCCTGGCGTGTCATATAAGGTGTATGGCTCAGTTCCTGCTCAATCAGGGCAATGACCTGCGGGCGATAACAATCGGCCATATTGCCGATCGCCGTTACGAATTCCTCGACCATATCAAGGCGTTCGGACGGGCTAAGATCATTCAGATGACGGCGCAGGCGGCGCGCAACATCCATGCGGACGTCGCTGTCAAAATCCGGCTGGCCGTCTTCATCTTCGTCATCATCGGCAAGGTCGGCCGACAGGCGCGCGGCATAATCAAGGCCACTTTGCGCCAGTTGACCATCGGAATCTTTTTTACGCGGGATACGGGGGGCACGCGAATTTGCCTGTTCGGCCGCGCCAAACTCGTCTGGCGCGATGCTCCGGACCGTTTCCGCCAGATCACGAAGTTTCGCCGCCGACTTGTCGTCAAGCGCGCCGTCATCCTTCGATTTCTGCCGATTGAACATCCAGTTCAGCATTATCGCAGTAATTCCCCTGTCCCCTGCCTTTCGGCAAATCGGCGTCAACCCCTTGCAACGCCAACATTTTTTATCTGGCCTTGGATCGCTTATAGCAAAGCAATCCACCCCAAACAACAATACAAGAGCCAAAAACCTTTTAAACTCATGGTCATGACCGTTTCTCGGAAATACCAAGGATACAGGTCAGAACACTTTGACTATCACGGCAAACACTCAAAAAAACATTAACAATACAAACCACTATCCGGCGGTATGGCCGGTATTTCAAACATCGCGAAACTCTCGCACAAAAAAACGGGCGGCTTGTTGCCGCCCGTCTCGTTTCGTCACGCAATAGTCTGATCAGTTTTTCGCGGACAACCACGCAATGCGCAGGATATTGGTCGCCCCTGGGGTCCCAAACGGGACACCTGCGGTAATCACCAGCGAATCCCCAGCCGCAGCAAACTCTTCACGTTTGGCCACCTCGCAGGCAATGCCGACCATCTCGGCAAAGTTGGTCGCATCACGGGTAAAGACCGCATGCACGCCCCAGCACAACGTCATCCGGCGTGCCGTCTGGATTTTCGGCGTCAGTCCAAGGATGGGAACTTCCGGGCGTTCACGCGCCGCACGAAGCGACGTTGAACCCGACGTGGTATAGGTCACGACCGCCTTGGCACCAATCGTTCCGGCAACCTGACGGGCCGCAGCACTGATCGCATCCGGCGCATTATGCTCGGGATCCGGACGGTTGGCATCGCGCAGACGATAATAAAGTTCGTCCTGCTCCACCCGGATCATGATCCGGTCCATGATGCTGACGGTTTCGATCGGATATTTGCCCACCGCACTTTCGGCTGACAGCATCACCGCATCGGCACCGTCATAAATGGCGGTCGCAACGTCGGATGCTTCGGCACGGGTCGGGGCCGGGTTGCTGACCATCGAATCCAGCATCTGGGTCGCAACAATCACCGGCTTGCCAGCTTCGCGGCACGCCTTGATGATGCGTTTCTGCAGGATCGGAACATCTTCAGGCGGGCATTCAACACCCAGATCGCCACGTGCGACCATGATGATGTCCGAAAGTGCCACGATTTCATCAAGATGCTCAATCGCCTGCGGCTTTTCCAGTTTGGAAACGATTGCCGCACGACCATTGATGATCTTGCGCGCCTCGGCAACGTCTTCGGGACGCTGGACGAATGAAAGTGCGACGAAATCAACGCCCATCTCAAGACCGTAATCCAGATCAATACGATCCTTGTCGGTCAGGGGCGACATCGGCAGCATCACGTCGGGCAGGTTAACGCCCTTGCGGTTCGACAGCGGCCCTCCGGTAATAACGGTGCACTCGGCTGATTTGCTATCGCATTTTTCCACCCGCATGCGCAGCTTGCCATCGTCAAGCAACAGGTTCGCACCGGGCTTGAGTGCTGCAAAAACTTCGGGATGGGGCAATGAAACGCGGGTTTTATCCCCTGGTTTCTTGTCCATATCGAAATGGAAGGTCGCACCGGCTTCAAGTTCGATCTTTTCGTCGGCAAAGGTACCGCAGCGGATCTTTGGTCCCTGCAAATCCATCAGCACGCCAATCGGACGGCCAAGCTTGGCCTCGACTTCACGGATTGTTTCAAAACGCGCCTGATGCTCTGCATGTTCACCATGCGAGAAATTCAGCCGGAACACATCAACACCCGCCCTTACGATCTTTTCCAGAGTTTCCGGATGAGAGCTCGCTGGCCCCAGGGTTGCGATGATCTTCGCCTTACGTTGTCGGCGCATCGGCTCTTACCTCTTGTTTTTTGGTTTCCATTGGGTCTCTCCGCTTCGGCCATAGCTTCCCGGCGAGGCGTCGAGACGTCCTGATTTTTCTCTGGGGGTACCCCCTTAATAGTCAATCAAGCCCTGTTTGAACAGGGACTTTTCGCTAAATGCCTTTACAAAAATGTGATTTTTCTCTGGACAATTACAAGCAGGCACTCCTTTAAAGAAGCAGTGCAGCAATCAATTGCTGGCAGGCGGCCCTGCCCGGCAATCGCTTTTGATAACCGCATATTTACAACCGTGCGCGAACACATCGGGGATCGGACAAATGAGCAAATGGCATCATCGCTTCCTGGGACTGGCATCCCATATTGCCGAATGGTCAAAAGACCGTAGCACCCAGGTCGGCGCGGTTGTCATTGGCCCGAAAAAAGAAATTCGCGCCGTTGGCTATAACGGGTTTCCCCGCGGTGTCGATGACAATGTCGAAAGCCGCCATCAACGCCCGGAAAAATACGCCTATACCGAACATGCCGAACGCAATGCGATCTATAATGCCAGCTACACCGGCACATCGCTTGATGGCTGCGCGCTTTATGTCACCCATTTCCCCTGCTGCGACTGCGCGCGCGCCATCATTCAGGCCGGCATCGCCGAAGTATTTGTCGATAAAAGCAAACTGACCCCCGATTTTCTCGAACGCTGGCAGCAGGACATGACCATCTCGACCGAAATGTTTGGCGAGGCGGGCGTGGCCGTTCAGGTCATTGACGAAGAAGGCACAACCGAACCCCTGCCCGACACCGTTCCCGATCATTCCTGATCTTGCCCTTTTAATTTTGCAGACCCGCCCAATATAGGGTGATCTGTGGGATCATGAGCATGAACAAAAAGAACGTAAACGTCGTTTGTTCAATATCTGCACAAGGTTAGGCGTCAGTATTTGTCAGAATTCCAAGCTGACAAAACGCCGCTTTAGCCTTGCTGCTAATCAGACAAAGGTATAAGCAATTAGGATCACGCTAGTACGATCATCACGCAAAAAAAGGCCCTGACCAGAACAAGGACCGGGACCGTGACGACGCACAGGATAAAAGGCCGAATGAGCGCAAAGATCGATTTCAGTAAAATCAGTTTTCTGGTCGTCGATGGCGACAAGATTTCGGCCCAGGTAGTTTTCGATACACTTTCGTATCTTGGTGCGACAGCCGTACAGCGTGTCCGCTCCCCGAACGATGCGTTCGATGTTCTCCGGACCCAGCAGATTGATATCATCGTCACCGAATGGCGTCTGCGCGGGATGGATGGCCTTGAATTCCTTGATGTTCTCAGGAATTCGGTCAATTCGCCCAACCGGTTCATTCCGGTAATCATGTTGACAGCACATTCGGAGCAGCGATACGTCACCACTGCGCGTGACCTCGGCATCACGGAATTTCTTGCCAAACCGTTCAATGCCAAGGCACTTTATAGCAGACTGGTATCGGTCATCACCCGTCCGCGGCATTTCGTCAATACCGGCACCTATTTCGGGCCGGATCGCCGCCGCAGACAGGTCGCCTTCGACGGCCCCGACAGACGGAGCCCCGATGATTAATGACCCATTTTGACTGGGGGACCGGAGCAATCGTGACGCCCGAAAAGAAAAAGAAAAAAGCCCAGATCATTCCGCCTCAGACGGATCTGAAGCGACGTACGGTCAATTTCGTCAAGGGCTTTGACATCAATCTGTCCCCTCAACAGCTGGACGAACTTGAGCAGGTCGTCCAGCGCAGCACGGAAACCTTTGTTCGCGATATAGGCAAGGACCTTGCCGACTGCCGCAAACTGGTCGTTGCCGCCATCAGCGATAATTCAAAGGCATCAACCGCGCTGGAAAACAGTGCCGACCTTGCCTATTCGGTGAAGGCACTGGGTGGAACATTCCAGTATCCGCTGATGACACAGATAGCAAAGTCACTTGAAATCTTTGTCGCAGACCGGACCACCGCCAATATGAAGCAGCTTCTTGTCATTCAGCTTCATATTGATTCTCTTTACGTCATTCTGGCAAGCCGCGTCACCGGGTTTGGCACCACCGTCGAACAGGCAACCGTTGCCGCACTGACCAAGCTTGCCGAACGCTACGAGCTGCCACGCGAATAGCCTGCCAGCAAACCAGCCATCAAAGGCCTTTGCCCGCATCGGGCAGGGATGCTGGCGATGCATGCCATCACCGTGCGTTCCCGTTCACAGCGAAAAGCATGATCTGTCCCGCCGCGTCACGCTCATTGTCATCAATGGCATGCTCCATGCGCGCCTCGATCCGCTCCAGTCGCTCGGTAATTTCGGGCAGCTGATCCATGATCCATTGACGGACTTCGTCACTCCCCCCGGCCAAGGCGGCGTTCTGCCCACTCCACAGCAAAATCAGGCTGCGCACGATCCGCAGATCGCACGTCACGCCGCCTCTGGGGCGGATTGCAGACGATATCGCGTTTGATCTCGTCGCAAGATCGGCTTTTAACCCGGCATCTATATCATCAAGCACGGCAAGGATCGTGTTCCCCATGAAGCCCCCGCTTCGGTTATTCCCTGTCAGGGCCCCGCACCCTGTTTTTGAATCATCCCAAACTTTTACATCTGCTTACCGACCTGTACTTTGATCAGCATCAAACAGGTCCCGGAAACGATCTGCAGCAGATATCCATCACCTCAAGGATATATTTTGCACGACACAAAACGCGCCATGGTGGCGACAGCCAAAAAAGTATCGAACACGATCAAAAAAGGTCTTGCGCCCCCTCGGACCTGCTGTTAGAAACCGCGCCACACACCGAGCGGGTGTAGCTCAGTTGGTTAGAGCGCCGGCCTGTCACGCCGGAGGCCGCGGGTTCAAGTCCCGTCACTCGCGCCACTTTCCACCTGATGGAAAGTTCAAAAAAGACGCCACGGTTCGCCGTTGGCGTTTTTTTGTTTCTCATCCCCTTTTTCGTATTGAACTGACATGCCTACGAGCGACGTGGCGTCCATCGCTCATGCGCAACCCGTTGCAAAACAGACAAGTCGATTTCCCAATCCTGTGCCGCGCGAAAACGGCATTTCTACCCCACCGCCCACGCATTCCGACACCCGGTTTTCAACGCATTTGCAAAGCCCCCTTTACCCTGACCAATCAGGGCTTCATTTTTTTGAAAAAAAGCCCTTGCCAGACCGAACCACCCCTTATATAAACCGCGCCACACCAAGCGGGTGTAGCTCAGTTGGTTAGAGCGCCGGCCTGTCACGCCGGAGGCCGCGGGTTCAAGTCCCGTCACTCGCGCCACTCTTTTTAAAGAGTACGGAAAGTCGCTTTAACAGCGGCTTTTTTTGTGCCTGAAATCAGGCCCCTCCCATCTCCTGCCCCTCACCAACCAGACCATCACAACCCAAACGTGAACAGGCAAGATACCACACAATATCTTGCGTGCTTTTTAGGCATTCCTGACCGTCTGGTCATTGATTAATCGTATAATTTATGCTTCGCTCTACAGGTTCTAGTCGAAGATCCTACAGGTCGCCCCACACAGAATGACCTGTTGATCCAACAAGCAACAAAACGGGAGGCGCAAAATGCGCAAACTGATCGCAGGGCTGGTTCTGGGAACCGCACTGGCTACCGCACCAATGGCGGCACAGGCAGAAACACCGAAAAACGCCCTCGTCATGGCATTTGCCATCGACGACCTCATCACACTCGATCCGGCCGGGATGTTCGAATTTACTGCCTTGGAATATGCTGGCAACACATATGACCGCCTGATTGGCTTTGATAATGACGACGTCTCGAAAATTTATGGTGTCGTCGCCGAAAGCTGGGACGTCTCCGAAGACGGCCTGACCTTTACCTTCAAGATTCGCGACGGCATCAAATTCGCATCGGGCAATGACCTGACCGCCGAAGACGCGGCCTTCTCGCTGCAACGCGTCGTCCTGATGGATCAGTCCCCGGCCTTCATTCTCGGCCAGTTCGGCTTTACCGCCGACAACGTCAAGGACAGGATTCGCGCGACCGACGCAAACACGCTGGTCATGGAAGTCGATAAGCCCTATGCGCCTAGCTTCGTGCTATACTGCCTGACCTCGGGCGTGGGCGCTGTTGTCGACAAGGAACTCGTCCTTGAACATGAAAAGGACGGCGACCTTGGCGCAGAATGGATGAAAACCAACTATGCCGGTTCCGGTCCGTTTGTCCTGAACAAATGGACCCCGGGCGAAAGTCTTAGCCTGACGGCGAACGAGGAATACTGGGACGGCGCACCAGCCATGAAGCGCGTCATCATCCGCAACGTCAAGGAAGCCGCTTCCCAGCAGCTCCTGTTGCAGAAAGGTGATATCGACATTGCGCGTAACCTCGAAGCCGATCAGCTTGCCTCGGTCAAGGGTGACGAAAACATCAAGCTGCTGTCCAAAGGCAAAGGCGCACTCTGGTATCTTGGCCTGTCACAGAAAAACGAATTCCTGTCCAAACCGGAAGTTCGCGAAGCGCTTAAATACCTCGTCGATTATGATGGCATTACCGAAACCATCATGGCGGGCCGCGCCCAGACCCATCAGGCATTCCTGCCCGAAGGTTTCCTTGGTGCCTATAACGAAAACCCCTACTCGCTTGATATCGAAAAGGCCAAGTCGCTGCTTGCCGACGCTGGCCTTGCCGATGGCTTCAAGGTGACCATGGATACGCGCAACACCACGGCAGTGATGTCGATGGCGCAGTCGATCCAGGCGACCTGGGCACAGGCAGGTATCAATCTGGAAATCATTCCGGGTGATAACAAACAGACCCTGACCAAATACCGCGCCCGCCAGCACGATATCTATATCGGTCGCTGGGGCCCGGATTATCAGGATCCGCACACCAACGCCTCCACCTTCGCGTGGAACCCCGACAATTCCGACGATGCATCGGCCAAGCCGCTTGCATGGCGTAACTCCTGGAACCCGGGTGACATGACCGCCGAGGTCGACAAGGCCATTCTTGAACGTGACGGCGAAAAACGTGCTGCAATGTATGTGGACCTTCAGAAAAAGGTTCTCGAAAGCGGTCCGTTCGTAGTCATGTTCCAGGAAACCGAAATCGCCGCGATGCGGGACAATGTGAACAATTTCGTCCTCGGTCCGTCGTTCGATAACAACTATTATCGTTTTGTCACCAAGGACTAGGGAGGCAACGGTCGGATGACCGCAGCTACGCGAAAATCACGGGACGGGCGCACACGCGCCCGTCTCTTTTCCAGCACGGGCGCAAGCCTTGTGCGTATTGCTTCATCGCTCGCCATAACCTTTTTCGGGCTTTTGCTGGTCACCTTCCTGATCGGGCGCGTTTTGCCAATCGATCCGGTACTGGCCGCTGTCGGCGATCATGCCTCCGAACAGGTCTATGAGCGCGTCAAAGAAGAAATGGGCCTGAACCTGCCGCTTTGGCAGCAGTTCTTTGTCTATATCAGCAATGTGGTTCAGGGTGATTTCGGAACGTCAGTTCTGACATCAAACCCGGTCCTCGAAGACATCAAACGCGTCTTCCCCGCCACATTGGAACTGGCAACCCTTGCCACCGTCATCGGTGTTTTCCTTGGCGTTCCGGCCGGTGTTTTTGCCGCGATCAACAAGGGCAAATGGCCCGACCATATCGTGCGCATCATCGGGCTTGCCGGGTATTCGATGCCGATCTTCTGGCTGGGCCTGATGGGGCTTCTGGTGTTTTACCTGAAACTCGACTGGGTTGCGGGTCCGGGCCGACTGGATGCCTTCTATGTCGATTTCATCGAACCGACCACCGGTCTGATGCTGATCGATACCCTGATCGAGGGCGATATGGACCTGTTCTGGAATGCGGTGTCGCATATCATTCTGCCGGCTTCGATTCTTGCCTATTTCTCGCTGGCCTATATTGCACGCATGACCCGCTCTTTCATGCTTGAACAGCTCAGTCAGGAATACATCCTGACCGCAAGGGTAAAGGGCATTTCCGAAACCCGCATCATCTGGCGTCATACCCTTGGCAATGTGATGGTGCCCCTCGTCACCGTGATTGCGCTGTCTTACGCCAACCTGCTCGAAGGATCGGTTCTGACCGAAATCATCTTTGCCTGGCCAGGACTGGGTCTTTACATCACCAATTCGCTGCTCAATGCCGATATGAACGCGGTTCTGGGCGGTACCGTCGTCGTGGGTGCGGTGTTCATCGGGGTCAATATGCTGTCCGATGTGCTCTATCGCCTGCTTGACCCGCGCGCACGGAGATAGGTCACCATGAATATCACAAGCAACGCCGTTAAACCCGGCCTGAAACAGTGGCTGACATCCGACACCCCGCAATCACGCTGGCAGGCCAAATGTGGCCGCGCATGGCTGGGCTGGCTTAAATTCACCGAAAACAGGCTCGCCATGATCGGTCTTTCGATCGTGCTTGCCCTGATCCTTGTCACCATATTTGCCCCGCTTCTGGCACCTTATGATCCGCTGGCCGCCGACCTTGCCAATCGCATCCAGTCGCCCAGTGCCGAACACTGGTTTGGCACCGATCAGCTGGGTCGCGATATCCTGTCGCGTCTGATTTACGGCGCGCAATACACCCTGATGATCGTGGCCCTTGTGGTGATTACCGCGGCCCCCGTCGGGCTTCTGGTCGGAACCGCTGCCGGGTTCTTTGGCGGCTGGATTGATGCGACATTGATGCGCATCACCGATATTTTTCTGGCCTTCCCGAAACTGATCTTGGCCCTTGCCTTCGTTTCTGCATTGGGACCGGGGATCGAAAATGCGGTTCTGGCCATCGCGTTGACCGCATGGCCACCCTATGCCCGCATTGCACGCGCCGAAACCATCACCGTCCGCAGGTCCGACTATATCGAAGCCGCCCGGTTGCAGGGTGTCTCGAATATGGGTCTGATCCTTGGTCACATCACCCCGATGTGCGTAAGCTCGCTTGTTGTGCGTGTCACCCTTGATATGGCGGGCATGATCCTGATTGCGGCGGGTCTTGGCTTCCTTGGCCTTGGCGCACAGCCGCCCATGCCCGAATGGGGCGCAATGGTGTCCGAAGGCCGCCAGTTCCTTTTGGAACAATGGTGGGTGTCGACCGTACCGGGCCTTGCGATTTTCGTGGTCAGCCTTGGTTTCAACCTTCTGGGCGATGGCCTGCGCGATGTTCTTGATCCACGTGGGGGCGACTGATCATGACAAACGAAACCCTTCTGTCTGTCAAAAACCTCGCCATCACCTTTTCCACATCCAAGGGGCCGGTCCATGCCGTGCGTGGTGTGTCCTTCGATCTCGGACGGGAACGGCTCGGTATTGTTGGCGAATCCGGTTCCGGCAAATCCCAGACCGGGCGCGCCATTCTGGGCCTGACGGCGGCAAACGGCAAAATCACCGCCGATCAGATGCAGTTCCACGATCTGGACCTGCGCAACCTTTCGAAACGCGACTGGCGCAAGGTCCGTGGTGCGCGTATTTCCATGATCATGCAGGATCCGAAATATTCGCTAAATCCTGTCATGACCATCGGTGATCAGATCATCGAAGCCTATCGCGAACATCACAAGGTTAACGCGACCGAGGCCAAACGTCGCGCCCTTGATATGCTCGCCGCGGTCAAGATCCGCGATCCCGAACGCGTGTTCAAATCCTACCCGCACGAAGTATCGGGCGGGATGGGCCAGCGCGTCATGATCGCCATGATGCTGATCCCCGATCCGGAAATCCTGATTGCCGATGAACCGACATCGGCCCTTGATGTCACGGTACAGCTCCAGGTAATGGCGATCCTTGATGATCTGGTGCGTGAACGCGGCATGGCGCTGGTTTTCATCAGCCACGACCTGCATCTGGTCTCAAGCTTCTGCGACCGGGTTCTGGTGATGTATCAGGGCCATGTCGTCGAAGAAATCCGCGCATCCGAACTCGATCAGGCCAAACACCCCTATACGCAGGGCCTTCTGAACTGCCTGCCGAAGATGGATGGCAACCACGCCGAACTCCCCGTCCTGACCCGCGAAGCAAGCTGGGCGGAGGCCTGAGATAAAAATGACTGCAATGATTGAAATCACCAAACTCAATGCCTGGTTTGACGACAACCACGTGCTCAAGGATGTCGATATTTCGGTCCCGGCCAACGGATCGTTCGGTCTGGTGGGCGAATCCGGTTCGGGCAAATCAACCGTCCTTCGCACCATCACCGGTCTTGTCGATGACTGGGAAGGCAATATTATCGTCAATGACAGGGAACTGACCCAAAAGCGCGACAAGACATTTTACCGTCTGGCGCAAATGGTCTTTCAGGACCCGTTCGGATCGCTTCATCCGCGTCACACCATTGACCGCATCCTGACCGAACCGGTCAATATTCACGGGCTCGGCAATTCGGATGCCCGCGTGGTCGAGGCATTAAAACAGGTCGGGCTCGATAATTCCTTCCGCTTCCGCTACCCCCATCAGCTTTCCGGCGGACAGCGCCAGCGTGTCGCGATTGCCCGTGCGCTTATTCTCGAACCGAAAATCCTGCTGCTTGATGAACCGACATCAGCCCTCGATGTCTCGATCCAGGCCGAAGTGCTCAACCTGCTGACCCGGTTGCGCAATGATCTGGGACTTACCTATATCATGGTCAGTCACGATCTCGCTGTGGTCGCCCATATGTGCGACGATATCGCGATCATGAACCACGGCCGCATCGTCGAACGCGCCACCGCCGCCCAGCTTGCCGACGGCAAACTGGAAAACCCTTATTCACAGCAGCTTTTCAAGGCCGCCGGGGGATATGACCGCGCCGTCATCGACAGCTTCGTGGATTGGGACTGAATATCGGCCCCGCACGCGCCAGAAGAACCACGCGCCAGAAGAACAAGGGACATCATGAACGTCACCACCGCCCCGCATACCACCGCCACCCCGTCACGCCATCGCCCCGCTTTCACGTGGGATGCGCATGCCTGTCTGCCGCTTGATCCCAAAACACCGATCAGCCTGCTTGATAACTATGTCGCGGGTGATGTTGACTATGTCTGCGTCAATGTCGGCATGGATATGAATTCCGTTGCCCATATCCTGCGCGTGATTGCCGCCTTCCGGGCCAAAATCGCCGCCCACCCCGATAAATACATGCAGATCGAACGTTTTGATGATCTGGCAATCGCCAAATCAAAGGGCTTGCTGGGGGTTGGTTTCGACCTCGAAGGCTCGGTCATGTTGCAGGACATGCCCGAAATGGTCCCGGTCTTTGCCAAACTGGGTGTCAAGCAGATCCACTTTGCCTATAACCGCAACAATTCGGTGGCCGGTGGCTGTCATGATGATGATATCCCGCTGACTTCGCTGGGCCATGCCATGGTCCGGGCTGTTAATAACGGCGGCATGATCATGGATTGCTCACACACCGGCCGTCAAAGCAGCCTTGATATCATGCGGGCATCAACCAAACCGGTCGTCTTCAGCCACGCCAACCCCAAGGTGCTTGGCGGGCATGAACGCTGCATCGATGATGAACAGATCAAGGCCTGTGCCGATACCGGCGGGGTGATCGGCATTTGCGGCTTCCAGCGCTTCATCAAATCACCCAACGCGCCCGAAGTCCCTGACATGATCCGCCATATCGACTATGCGGTAAAACTGGTCGGTGTGGACCATGTCGGCATCGGCCTTGATACGATGCCCAGTGTCGCGGGCACCAACGACTTCCCCGATGGCGTTGACCGCGCCTTTTACTGGCCCGCCGAACGCGGCTATGGCCCCGGTGCCGGTGGTGCCGCCGTGTTTGATCCGAAAAAACTCCCCGCCCTTGCCGACGCCCTGATCGCCGGAGGCTACAAACCCGACGACGTTGATAAAATCATGGGTGAAAACTTTGTCCGCGTGGCAAAGGCATGCTGGTAATGGATTAAGTCTCGGCAATGAGAACACAAAACGGCCTTCCTGATATCGTGACACATAATTACGATCCCATCAGGGGCCGTTTCCAGAACATCTGCGATTTACCAAGATCAGAAGCTGAACTCATTCTTCAGGAAATACGTAAAGCCCACCAATCAAGACTTAAGGCAAACTATCTTGATCGTCGTTTCAAAGTAGAAGAATGGTTGCGATCTGAACGTCACAAACTGATTGGATCAACAAATCGAAAGACGCCAATCTATTTTTTTGTCGGTGATTTTGCAGACGGCAAGGACCCGTTGCGCCCCAAATCGCTTCGAATGCGTTTGGACACCTTTCCAGAAGATGTTGTTACCTTCACCTACTCAGACAGCATGAGCTGCTTCGAAAACACGAACGCTGGCGACGAACAATCGCCACCTTTCCCCAGAAAGCTGTTCACACTGAAAAGTTTGAAAGAGGCCGTTCAAAATTGGGGCATGCCGACAAACTTTTCCTCTACGCAGTCCGGGCGGCAGCCATTCATTGAAATGCAGTTATGGGACGACGCGCCGCTGCACCAGTTTCCGACTTAAAGTCCTGCCTGACAGCATCGTAATCACAAAAGCACGTTTCGGATGGGATGCGCCAAAGCAGGACTCCTGAAACTGTTGGCAGGCAAACTCAGACCGCAACCTCATCCTTGCGCACCGGGCGCGGGCGGCCTTCGGCGTCAATCGCGACAAAGGTAAAGGTTGCCTCTGTCACCTTGATGCGCGGCGGCTGGTTTTTGCGCAGCACCCAGCTTTCAAGATGCAGCACCATCGATGTATTGCCGATCCGTTCGATATCGCCATACACGCACACCACATCCCCGACATAGACCGGGCGATGGAACGTCATGCCATCCACCGCCACCGTGGCAACGCGTCCCTCGGCGATCTGGCTTGCCATCACACCGCCCGCGATGTCCATCTGCGACATCAGCCAGCCGCCGAAAATATCGCCGCTCGGGTTGGTGTCGGCGGGCATGGCAAGGGTTCGGGTGCACATGTCGCCGCGCGGCATGCTGTTGTCGGTACCGTGTGTGATCTCACTCTCATTCGCCATCGGGCTTACTCCTGTCTGAGCCGGTATTTTTATTGGACCTGACGGTCTCGGTTTTCGCGACAAGTCTGGCACCGTTTTCTGCGCTGCCACAACGAAATTATGATCTCTGGCAAGACCACTGCTTGCATTCACGCCCAAAAAACATTTTTATGGGTCGCATCTGAAAACATATGATACTCGTTAAGCCTAAAGGCATCCAACCCCGTAAAATCAATCAACAGATATGCGTCGTTGGACCTTGTTTTAACATAATAAAGAAGTTGCGTTCCGGGGCATGACCGACCTTTTCGAAGATTCAAACCAATCGACCACAAACGCCTATTCCGCCAAGGATATCGAAGTTCTCGAAGGCCTGGAGCCTGTGCGCCGCCGTCCCGGTATGTATATCGGGGGCACGGACGATGCCGCACTGCATCACCTGGTTGCCGAAATCCTCGATAACTCGATGGACGAGGCCGTCGCCGGCCATGCCGACTGGATCGAGCTGGAACTCAGAACCGACAACACCGTCATGGTGCGTGATAACGGCCGTGGTATCCCGACCGATCCGCATCCGAAATTCCCCGATAAATCGGCCCTCGAAGTCATCCTGACCACGCTTCATTCGGGCGGCAAGTTTTCGGGCAAGGCGTATGAAACCTCCGGCGGTCTGCACGGGGTGGGCATGTCGGTGGTGAACGCGCTGACCGACAAATTCCGTGTCGAAGTCGCACGCGACCGCAAACTGGTGTTTCAGGAATATTCCAAAGGCACCCCGCTCGGTCCGCTTCAGGATGGCGGTGCGGTCAATAACCGCCGCGGCACCACGGTCATCTTCCGCCCCGATCCCGAAATTTTCGGCAACCGGGCCAAACTGAAACCCGCCACGATCTTCCGTATGGCGCGGTCCAAGGCCTATCTGTTCAAGGGTGTTGAAATCCGCTGGTCGGTCGATCCGGAATTGCTGACCAGTGACGATCCGACGCCGCAAAGCGAAGTCCTGAAATTCCCCAACGGGATTCTCGATTACCTGAACATGACCATCGAAGGTCGTGATCTGATCACCGAACGTCCGTTCGCCGGCGAAGCCAAGTTTTCCGAAAGTGCCGGTCGCGTTGAATGGGCAATTGCATGGCCGGACGGCGGCGAAGGGTACTTCCATTCCTATTGTAACACCGTCCCGACCCCGCTTGGCGGCACGCACGAGGCCGGTTTCCGCTATGCCCTGACCAAGGCGATCAAGACTTATGGCGACATGGTCGGTCAGAAAAAGGCCGCTGCCATCACCGCCGAGGACGTCTTTGGCGGTGGCTGCATCATGCTATCGGTCTTTATTCCCGATCCGCAGTTCCAGGGCCAGACCAAGGAAAAGCTTGGCACCGCATCGGCAACCAAGCTGGTTGAAACCGCGGTTCGCGACCATTTCGATCACTGGCTGACCGGTGATACCGAAAATGCCAAACGCCTGCTTGAACGCATCATCCTGCGCGCCGAAGAACGCCAGCGCCGCAAGGAAAAGAAAGAAACCAAACGCCAGTCGGCAACCCGCCGCCTGCGCCTTCCGGGCAAGCTGGCCGACTGTTCACGTTCCATCGCCGCCGGCACCGAAATCTTCCTTGTCGAAGGTGACTCGGCAGGTGGTTCTGCCAAACAGGCACGTGACCGTGAAACACAGGCCGTTCTGCCGCTGCGCGGTAAAATCCTTAACGTGGCGTCCGCGACGCGTGAAAAGATGATGGCCAACCAGGAAATCAAGGACATGATCGAAGCCTTTGGCTGCGGTTCCGGGTCCGATTTCCGGCTTGCCGATCTGCGTTATGAACGCATCATCATCATGACCGATGCGGACGTCGACGGCGCACATATCGCATCGCTTCTGATGACCTTCTTCTATCAGGAAATGACCGGCCTTATTGAAAACGGTAACCTGTATCTTGCCATGCCGCCGCTTTACCGCCTGACACAGGGCGGAAAGTCCATCTATGCGATGGATGACGCGGAAAAAGAGGTCCTGCTCGATACCGAATTCAAAAACCGCGGCAAGGTCGAGATTTCCCGATTTAAGGGTCTGGGTGAAATGCCGCCCCCGCAGCTTCGCGAAACCACAATGGCGCCGAAAAAGCGGACATTGCTGCGTGTCTGCCTGCCCGATGCGGCCGAACCCGATGCCCGTGGCCAGACCAAGGATCTGGTCAATCGCCTGATGGGCAAAAAGCCGGAGCTCCGCTTCCAGTTCATCCAGGAACATGCCCGCTTTGTCGAGGATATCGACGTCTGATCGGATTAAAATTCTTCATCATCAAACCCGGTGCCCTGCGCCGGGTTTTTTGTCCCTGACAGCCTGATAAACAAAGCGGACACATAATGACCCACAATTATGCCGCCATCCTCCAGGATATTTCGGACGCGATCCACCAGACCGATTTTACCGACGCCCGCAAGGTCGACTATATCCCGGCCCTTGCCAGCGTCCCCGACGATCATTTTGCCATGGTTCTGCGCACCGCCGATGGAAACGAACTTGCCATTGGCCAGCCCGACCTGCCCTTTTCCATCCAAAGCATTTCCAAGGTCTTCGCCCTTGTGCTGGCCCAGCGCGCGCATGGTGATGATCTGTGGAAAGCCGTCCGGCGCGAACCATCCGGTTCGGCCTTCAATTCCCTGATCCTGCTCGAACAGGAACACGGCATCCCGCGCAATCCCTTCATCAATGCCGGGGCGATCCGTGTTGCTGATCTGATCGCGTCGCGCTACGCCAACCCGGATCGTTCGGTGGCCGAATTCCTTGGTCAGCTTTGCGGCAACCCCGGCATTCGCGTCGATAACGATGTCTATCTGTCCGAAGATCAGCACGGGGATCGCAACCGCGCGATTGCCTATCTGATGAAAAGTTTCGGCAAGCTCGACAACCCGGTCGAAGACGTCGTGCGCGCCTATTTCAAGCAATGCTCGGTCGCGATGACGGCCCGTGAAATGGCGCGTGCGGCCTTCTTCCTTGCCAACAAGGGTGTCGGCATTGATGGTCGCACCGTGATCACGCCCGAAGAAACCAGCCGGATCAATGCCCTGATGCTGACTTGCGGGATGTATGACGGGGTGGGCGATTTTGCCTTTACCGTTGGCATCCCGGCCAAAAGCGGGGTTGGCGGCGGCATCATCGGCGTCATTCCCGGTGAATTTTCCGTCTGTGTCTGGTCGCCGCGCCTTGATACACGCGGCAATTCCGCCGCCGGCATCAAGGCGCTTGAAATGCTGATCCGCGCCATCGGACGATCCGTTTTCTGACCGGGTTTGCCGATCAAAAAGGATCAGGAATCGCGCCTTCGCAATGACGGCACATAACGCGCCAGCACATCATCATGGCGGATATAATGGTGCCAAACGGCGGCAATCACATGCAGCACCACCAGCGTCACCAGAACTGGCACGAAAAATTCGTGAATTTCCTCGGCCCCTTCATGCAGCCATTCGATCCGCCCCAGATCCGGCAGGGAAAATAATCCGGCGACTGGAAAATTGCGTCCCGATGTCATCACCGCCAGAAGCCCGGTGACCGGCATCGCAATCATCGCCAGATACAGCAAACCATGCGCAATGCGCGCCATGATTTTAACCAGACGGGGATCGTCCTGTACCGCTGGTGGGGACAGGCGCAAAACCGCCAAAATCCGCGGTAGGAACAGGACCAGTACCGAAATACCAACAAGCGCGTGATATCCCATGATTTCAGCCCGTTCGGCACGCGGGACTTCTTCCATGACCTGACCGATGCCAAAGGCGGCCGCCATCAACAATGCCATGATCCAGTGTAGCGCCGGAACAAACCAGTGCGGCCATCGCGAAATTTGCGTTTCAGAGACATCTGACATAATTGTAACCTCATTGCTGACTATGACGGAACTGATCCCGGCACCAATCTAGCCGCAAAGTTTCGCAAGGTTTTGTCGCATCTGTATCAATTTGTCGCAGACCGGACTTTTATCGCCCCGCACCCGCAAGGAGCCCCCATGAGAATCCTTTTCAATGCGCCCAAACGATTGTCTCCGCGTGTCACCTTGCGCGTGCTTGCAGGGGGCATTTTGGGAAGTGCCCTGCTGCTGGCGGGATGTGGCAACATCACAACGATTGAACCGCCAACCTATCAGGTCAATGATGTGCAGACCTTCAAGGTTTACGGTGCGCCAAACCAGATCATGATGGTCGAAGTCCACGACAAGCAATCATCTGTATCGCCCGAAACATGGGCATCCGCCCTGTCCGGTCACGGATTTCCCCCGCGCCTTGATTTCATCACCGATGCCACCCAACTCGGCCCGAATCAGGTCCTGCGCGACGGGTATCGTGTTGTCGTCGTCGTAAGCCCGTCACAAGCCACGATGGGTGAAAAAATCTGCACCACGCCCGAGGCTACCGACTACCCCGCAGATACAACCAGAATCCCGACACGCATTGCCTTTTGCGCAGGCGACAAACCGATCTCGGAACTGCGTGCGAATTTCGTAAAAGCTGATCTTGAACAACAGGTTACCAATAATGGTGGTAGCATCATCGCACAGCTTTTCCCACGCGAAATCCGCGATGACAGTGATCGTCGTTGCGGCATGTTCCGTGCCGGTTGCTAAACCCGAAATAGCAATTGGTATAATTTTGCCCCTATCATGCTTGCTCTTGCCCTTTATTCCGGGCACCCTGTTGCCAACTACTCTGAAGGGTAGGTTTCAGGCATGAAAATAAGTGCCGATAAAAACAGGGAAGACTACTCGAATGGGGAATAACCGTTGCCAGAAATGGCACGTATCGGCAAATTGCGCGCGCCCATCTGGTTGCCTCTGGCACTGGCTGGCGACCCTGAAATGAAAAACAGGGTACACTTGACGTCGCATATTCTGTCCGTCTGGCAATCGATCCGGCCATCCTTGTTCCGCATGGCATGTGCCGGTCTTGTCATCGCCGTTGCAATCACCGGTTTTGGCGCGGGGGCAAAGGCCAGTGATGGCCATCCCGATGTTGCGCCCGATGCCGCCAATGCAACCAGTGCCGATGACCTGCATCTGACCGTGCTTGCCGATCAGGAATTCTATCCGCAAAGCTATCAGCTTAACGGCCATGCCAATGGCGCGCTATACGATCTGCTGCGTGATTTCAGCAAGCTTCAGCAGATCGATATGTCCTTTCAGCAATTGCCGCTCAAACGCGCGCTTGAAAACAGCAGCAACAATCGCGCGGGCTTCATCGGCATTCCCGGCAACACGGCAAGCAATACCGTTATCTTTTCGGACGGTATCAGCACGACAAGCCTTCTTGCCCTTACCCTTAAGCAGCGCGACCTGAACATAACAACCGCCGCCGACCTTGACGGGCTTCAGGTTTCCATCGCGCGCGGCCTTGAACTGCATGGCCCCTTGGCCCGCCATCTGCGCGACGGTCGATTTGATATCACCCGGTTCAATTCAATTCGACAGTCAATTGCCCTGCTGCTTGCCGGGCGGGTTGATGTTGCGCTGATCTATTGCGGATATGCCCAAAAGGCATCGCTTAAACAGATCGCCCATTTGACCGATGATGAAATTGCCGCATTGTCGATCCACCCGACATCACTGATGAATACGATCAACCGCCTGATATTGCCCGCCACCCCCGACAATGCCCGCCTGATGCGGCACTTTAACAGCTACCTCGCCAGACAGCGCAGCAGTGGCGCATTGGAAAAACTCTATGCGCAGTATCTGACCAATGAAAACACCATCGAAATGGTCCTGAGCGATACACTCACCCCGTCCGACACCAAAACATCAACGCCCTAGGTAATTAGCGCACAAAGCGCATCGGCGCATATATCGGGCTGTTCCAGCGGCACATAATGCCCTGCCCCGGCAACCTCGATCATGCGTGCACCGGGAATGCGGGCCGCCATGTCATGATGCGATGCCGGGCTGATCACCCGATCAGCCTCCCCCACCATCACGGTGCAGGGGATATCGAGTTCCGGCAACAACGCCATGCTATCCGGGCGGTTGGCAACGGCTATGATCTGGCGCTTGAAAACATCCTCGCCCAGATCTTCCGCCATATCCGAAAGCAGGCCGACAAGTTCGCTATTGTGCCGATGATCGGGATGGAGCATGTCATCAAGCATCGCGTCATTCACCCCCCTGAACGGCAGGTTCACACCCGAAAGCCGGGCAAGCAAAAGCCTGCGCCGACGCATTACCGGATCATCGGCCGTCGCGCGCGTATTGACCAGCATCAGATGCGATACCCGTTCCCGCGCCATGCGCAGGATTTCAAACGCGACATACCCGCCCATCGACATCCCGACCAACACAAAACGATCCGGCACCAGATCAAGGACATCCCTTGCCATGGCCTGCACATCGTCCTTGGTATCAAGTGCCGGGATCATCGGCGTGATCGCCGGGGCAACACCCCGCCGGCCACGCGCCTCCATGCGCGCGATCACCGGCTGCCACATCCGCTGATCGGCCAGCATCCCCGACAGAAAGACAACCGGAATGGTCGTATGGGGATTGGCCGTCATTTAATCAGTGCGCTCAGTTCCTTGAATTCCGGGGTTCCTGCCACGCGCAGCCATTCAAACATCACGCTTTCCCGCGTCACGATTTTCGCCCCGGCATCGCGCATGCGTTCCAGGCCGAAAATCTTGTCATGCATGCTGCGCGATGTCACCGCATCGGCCACCACATAAACCTCTCGCCCGCGATCAATAAGCTCCATCACGGTCTGAAGCACACAGACATGGGTTTCCATCCCGGCAATGACGATCTGGTCGCGGCCCGGTGTTTCTTCGATCTTTTCCATGAACCCATCGGCCGGCACACTTGAAAAACTGACCTTGGAAACGACATTGCCACCATCGACCGTATCGGATGCCTTCATCACCAGATCAAGGATCGGGGCCGCCGTATGGCCAAGCCCCTTGGGATATTGTTCCGTCACAATGACGGGAACATTCAAACGATTGGCGCATTTGACAAGAAAGCAGCAATTCTCGACGGTCTGATCAGGGTCCTGACACGCCGGATAGAGTTTCTCCTGAACATCGATAATCACCAGACTTGCACGTGATGCATCCATCAACACCGTTTTTCTCCCCGTTTCATTGTCTATTTCACCAGATTACGCTTCCGGTCTGTGGCAAACAAGCCTCTCGCACCGGGTTAATTTGCCTCTTTAACCCTTTTTTGAGGCGTTTTTCTTGACTTAATTAAGGCTTCGCTTTACGACGCAAGCTGCTTTATCGCAGCGATAATCACATCATAACGCATTCTATTGCGGGAAAACGAACCATATGAATTTCGCCGATCTCGGTCTGAGCGAAGATATCCTCAAAGCCGTCGCAGACGCCGGCTATGATACCCCGACCCCCATTCAGAGCCAGGCCATTCCGTCCGTCCTGATGGCACGTGACATTCTGGGCTGTGCACAGACAGGTACGGGCAAAACAGCCAGCTTTACCTTGCCGATGCTCGATATCCTGCATCATGGCCGTGCGCGCATGCGGATGCCCCGTTCGATCATTCTCGAACCGACCCGCGAACTCGCGACCCAGGTAGCAGCAAACTTCGACACCTACGGCAAATACATGTCGCTGTCCAAGGCACTGATCATCGGCGGGGAATCCTTCGTCGAACAGCAGAAAATCCTTGAAAAAGGTGCCGACGTCATTATCGCGACCCCGGGTCGCCTGATCGATACCTTTGAACGCGGCAAACTGCTTCTGTCAGACTGCAAACTGCTGGTGATCGACGAAGCCGACCGCATGCTTGATATGGGCTTCATCCCCGACATTGAAAAAATCGTCAATATGCTGCCCAAGCAGCGCCAGACGCTTTTCTTCTCGGCGACCATGCCCAAGGAAATCCGTCGCCTTGCCGACAAATTCCTCTCCAATCCCAAGGAAATTACCGTTTCCCCGCCATCGACCATGGCGACCACGGTGGAACATAAACTCCTTGTCATGGATGAAATGGACAAACGCGAAGCCCTTCGCAAACTTGTCCGTCAGGAAGACGTCAAAAACGCCTTTGTGTTCTGCAACCGCAAAAAAGACGTCGATATCCTGTTCAAATCGCTGACCAAGCACGGCTTCAATGCCGGTCGCATGCATGGCGATCTGGTCCAGAGCGAACGCACCGAAACGCTTGATAAATTCAAAACGGGCGAAATCACCCTGCTGATCTGCTCGGACGTTGCCGCGCGCGGCATTGACGTTGCCGATGTCTCGCACGTCTTTAACTTCGACGTGCCCTTCAACGCCGAGGATTACGTCCATCGTACCGGCCGTACCGGTCGTGCAGGTCGCGCAGGCAAGGCCTTCATGCTGGCCGTACCCGAAGACGGAAAACTTGTTGCTGCGATCAACAAATCCATCAACATGGATATTCCGCTGACCGAGCTTGAAGGCATCGAAACCCTTGAACTCGACTTCACCGGCAAGAAACGCCGTGTGAAGAAAAGCCGCAAGGCGCCGCAGCGTGATGCATCCCCGCGCAATGATCGTCCGGCGCGCAACAATAACCGCGACAACCGTTCCGAACGCGATAACAAGGCGGCCAGTGCCCCTGCCGCGCCGGAAACAAAACAGCAGGACGCACGTCCGGCCCAGCAACCGGGTGACAACGCGCCGCAGCGTGACGCAAAACCGCGCAACGAACGTTCGAACCGTCCTGAACGTCAGGATCGTAATGATCGTTCTTCTGGCCGTTCCGCGTCGCGTCGTGATCGCGATGATCGTTATGACCGGCATGACCGGCATGATCGTGACGACAAGCCGGTCATCGGTTTTGCGGATCATGTTCCGGCCTTCCTTCTGACCCCGGTCCCGGCCTCTAGCCTTGGCAAGCCGCGCGCCGACGAGGTCGAGAAAAAGGCACCGGCCAGAAAAACACCGTCAAAGGCCTCTGCCGAAAAAGTAACGGCTGAAAAATCCGCGTCGGAAAAAACGGGTACGGCGAAAACCGCACGCGCCAAACCGACCCGCACCAGAACCACACGGGCAACCGCAAAAAAGGCAAGCCCGGCAGCAGAGCCCAAGGACGAGGCAGCAGCCGTTTCTGCTCCTGCTGCATCTCCGGCTCCAGCTCCGGCTCAGGAACCTGCATCTGCACCGGTGGCTGATGACGCGCCTGCCAAGGAAGAAAAACCGAAAGCCGCGCGTCGTCCGCGCAAAAAACCGGCCCCGAAAAAGGCCGCCAAAACCGAAACTGCGGACGCCGAAACGACCGGCAGCGAAGGCTGATCCCTACCGGTTCATCGAATGCGAAAAAGGCCGTCAGATTGCTCTGACGGCCTTTTGATTTTGGTGCGATTATCTTAAATGGCGGCTTATACCGCGCGGAACAATCCTGTCGACCGCGGTTTTTCCGGGCGGCGCTTGCGCATCAGTTTCAGCATGGTTTCAATCGAAATCGACAGAAGCGTCGCATGGGTGATTTCCTCTATCTCGTCCATCACCTGCGACAGCGCGACACCAGCATTGGTGTCCTGCACAATGCCGCTTGTCGGGCCTGCACCGACCTCCTCAAACAGCCTGACAACATCAAGCAACGTCGTGCGCTTGGCATTGCCGCAGAAACGATAACCGCCACCGGCCCCACGGACCGATTCAACCAGCCCCGCCCGGCCCAGATCGCGCAGGACCTTTGCCAGATGGTTGGTCGAAATATTGTATCTCTCGGCGATTTCGGATGCCGAAAGCTGCCGGTCGGTATCCTCGGCCAGTTCCAGCACGGCATACAGCGCAAACAGGGTCGCCTTTTGCAAAGACATCATGGCGTTACACCCCTTCGTCCATATCGGTTTCAAGCTGGATAAAGGGTCCGGCCATCATACCCTGCGCGCGGAAGAACGACATAAGGTCGGTCGCATCGCGCGGGATCATGGTGCGGATCTTGGTCACACCGGCCTTGCGGAAACAGCGGCAGATTTCCTTGTAAAGAATGCTGCCGATCCCGCCCATGCGCAAATTCGGCTCGACACTGACAGTGCCGACCCAGCCGCACGGGACCGAGTTGAATTCCCATGACCGGACTTCCCCGAAAATGCAGCCCAGCAACGTATCGCCTTCTTCGGCAATCAGGAAAAACCGGGAATCCTTACGATTGCCATAACGGGTGAACAGGTCATCCCAATATTCCGGCTTGCGAAGGCCCGTTGTGCGGTCGTCAAGTGCGACCACATTGGCAAGGTCATCCTTGACCGCCGGACGGATATTGATTTTATGCTCGCCAATCGAGACTAGGTTATATCCCGGTGTATCTTGCGCAGCGTCCACCACGTAATGCCTTTCTTGTCCTGCAGGTTGGCAAAACCCCAACCCCCCAGCTCCTGACAGGAGAATAACCACCGTAAAAATACGTAAATTGGTACGATTATACTACACTGTCATTACCACGCGCGGCAACGATAAGTTCCGCCGCAAGTGCGAACAAAGCAAAGCAATGCAAGGATTTGAACGACATAACGCCGATATTTGTTCCATGCAAGTCCTAACGCTTTTCGCACTGCAAACCAGACTGTTTTGCCCTGCCCGGCAACCGGGAATTTCGGGGTCTTTTGGTCCGGCTTCGAAATCACAATCTGTTACCGTAAAAACATCACGCCCGGATCACGCAAGGATTGACAGGAACGCGAAGTCATGGCTTATCGCGCAGCATGATTTTTGCGCTGGCGGGTAATTTATGCAAAGCCCGCAATGCGGCAAAATCAACCCGGATCACAATAATATCCATCGAGTATAAGGAGTGGGGCACGCCATGGCGCGCAACGGTTTCGACGCAATTGATCGCAAAATTCTTCGCGAGATTCAGGAAGACGGGCGCATCTCGATGGTCGAACTGGCCGATAAGGTCGGTCTTTCCGTGTCCCCCTGCCTGCGCCGCCTGCGCAAGCTCGAAGAAAGCGGCGTAATCCGCAAATATGTCGCCCTGCTGGCCCCGTCACATCTGCGTCTGGGTGTGAATGTCTTTGTCACCGTGTCCCTGACCCAGCATGACGAACCGTCGCTGCGCCGTTTTGAAACCGCGGTGCAATCCCACCCGGAAATCGTTGATTGCTATGCCATGGTCGGCAATCAGGATTACATGATGCGCATCGTCGTGCAGGACCCGGCCGCCTATCAGCGTTTCCTGTCCGACGTCATGATGAAGCTGCCTGGTGTCGCCAACATCAAATCAAGCTTCACCCTGCACGAAGTCAAAAACAGCACCACCCTGCCCGTGCCAGAGGCATAAGGGACACGCGAACCCCTGCCCTAAACCGTGGCAACCCGGCGGGCAGGAATGATCGTCGGGAACAGCACCGCCAGCGTCACCCCGCGCAGCAGGAAGAACGCATTGAACGACGCCCAAAGCAGATGATTGCTGTCTGCCACCACCGCCCCCCATGCCATCCCGGCATAGATCGCCACCGACAACAGCATCATGTTCCGCCAGTGCTTGGTCTGCATCGCACCCAGAAACACCCCGTCGAACTGAAAACCAAGCACCCCGGTAATCGGCAACATCACCGCCCATAACAGATAGCTGTATGACGCATCGCGGACTTCCGGGATCGACGTCAGGCCATCAATGATCCACGGCCCCATAAGGCCAAAGATCGCCGCCATAACCACCGCCGATACAATCGCCCAGATCGTTGTTTTGCGCACCGCCCAAAGGAACTGCTTGCGCCGTTCCGCCCCATAGGCCTGCCCGACAAGCGTTTCCGCCGCATGGGCAAACCCGTCCAGCGCAAACGAGCCAAACATCAGGAAGTTTTGTAAAACCGCATTCGCTGCCAGTGTCACCTCGCCAAAGCGGGCGGAAAAACTGGTGAAAATTGCAAAGGCAGATGTCAGCGCCATGGTGCGCACAAAGATATCGCCATTGATTTTCATCAGGCGCGCCATTTGGGTTCGATCAAAAATACCAATCCCGCGCCACGTTCCGCCAAGCCGTTTTAAATGCGGCTGCATCAAAAACCAGCCCAGCATCACACCGGAATAATCGGCAATCACCGTGGCCCCTGCCACCCCCTTGACGTCCCAGCCAAAGCCTTGGACAAACAGGATATCCAGAACCATGTTCAGACTGTTGAGAACCACCTGAAAAATAAACACCGCGCGCGCATCACGCATCGCCAGCAACCAGCCCAGCATGCAGTACTGCATCAATGTCGCGGGCGATGCCCAGATGCGCACATGGAAATAATCCCGTGCCGCCGCCTCGACCGCTGCGGTCGGCCGGATCAACGCCATCGCAAGCTCGATGATCGGCCATTGCAGCACCATAACCGCAAGCCCCGCCGTCACCGCAATCAGGGCCGCACGGGCGAACACCGCCCGGACCCCGTTGGGATCACGCCGACCATCGGCCTGTGCGGCAAGCCCGGTGGTCGCCATGCGCAAAAAGCCAAAGCTCCAGAACACATAGGAAAAAATCAGCGCCCCGACCGCAACCGCCCCGATATAATGCGGACTGTCCAGATGGCCGACCACAGCGGTATCAACCGCGCCCAGTAACGGAACGGTAGCATTCGAAAGGATAATCGGCAGGGTCAACGCCAGAACGCGTCGATCCCCCTTGCCAAACCAGCGACGCGTGCGGCTCACTGGGGAACTCGTCGGGGAACTCATCGGGGCCTCGGAAAATCGTCTGATCGGATGGGGCGAATTCCGGATCACCCGGAGGACTTCTTGTGACACAGTTTGCACCGGCGCAAAAGGCACCTTTGGAACTGTTATGCATCAAAGAATCCACATTCGTGAACAACCTCCGCGGGTTATTCACCCTTTAGGTGATTTTTGCGCGTACCCGGCATCGGTAAATTTCCGGTTTGGCGTGGAACGACGGTTCACAGTTTTTTCACAATCCCCCTCAAACGACTGTGAAACTGCGATAAATTTATAAAAAAATTTTCGGCCATTTGGCCATGTTTCCTGTCCAAAATACTATCCCAATGCATAGCCTCTCGACGCAGTTTCATACTTTCACAGCAGAAATCCTGATCAATTCTGACTATACCGAACCAATTACCCCCAAAGTTATCCACAGGCACTATCACAACCCGGATCACACCCCTGTTCCGTCATTTACATGCCAGATGCATACCCATCCGGCATTTGTCCGACGGACCTGCTCTTTGGCCTGATGCAATCCTTGGCAAACCGATCATCTTTCGCATCATTTAGGGGAACCCAGGGCGGTCAAATTGCGGCCACAGGAAATCGCCAGATATAAGCAGATATAAAAAGACTGGCCGTTGCCACGCAGCATTGCTAATCAGGAACAAAGACAAACAAAGGGATCTGATCTGACATGACCGCTGAAACCGCATTGAAGGGCCCGATGCTGCCGGCCGCATCAGGCACGACCAAAAGCATCGTGATCCTGCTGCATGGCTATGGTGCCGATGGCAATGACCTGATCGGGCTGGCACCGCATTTTGCCCGTGCCCTGCCCGACACCGCGTTTTATTCGCCCAATGCCCCGTTTCCATGCGAAATGTCGCCGTTCGGACGGCAATGGTTCAGTCTGGCCGAATATGATCCGGAATTCTTCCGTCGCCAGCCGGAAACCATGTCGGGCGCGCTGCGCGCCATGGCCGAGGGGGCGGCGAAAAATGCCGCCTATATCGACCGCTTCATCGACACCCTTCTGGCCGAACATGACCTTCCGGCGGATAAACTGGCGCTGATCGGCTTCTCGCAGGGCACGATGATGGCCCTGCAAACCGCCCCGCGCCGCGATCCGGCCCTGGCTGGTGTTGTCGGTTTCTCTGGCGCGCTTCTGGGCGACGAAGCCTTTGCAAGTGCGATCAAAACCAGACCGCCGGTTTTGCTGGTCCATGGCACCGCTGATCCGGTCGTCCCGATCGAGGCATCACGCCTGGCACGTGATACCCTGACCTCCAACGGCTTTGACACCGAACTGCACGAACGCCCCGGCCTTCAGCACGGCATCGACGAAGAAGGCATCATGCTGGCGACGAAATTCCTGCAAGAGCATCTTGGCTGATCTGCGCATCTGTCGGGATCATGACTGCGAAAAGGCCATCCGGTTTTTCCCCGGATGGCCTTTTTTCTTATGGGTTATCTTGAAACCGTCAGCGCCGCAACAATATGCCTAAAGCCTTGTGAAATTGGGATAAATCAAAAACATTCGTACATCATCATGTTAATGATCAAATGCCGGTGATCCGATTGATCAGCGGAAACAACGTCGCCGCGTGTGCGAATTGAAAACGGATCTGCATAAAATGCTGCAAAACATCAAAATCGGATACAAGCTGGCTCTACTGTCGCTAATCGCCCTGATCGGCCTGATCATCGCGTCCAGTGTTCAGCTCATGACACTCAAAGACACCCTTCTCGAAGACCGGAAGGACAAAATCCGTGCCACGACCGAACTTCTCCATAGCATGGCCGAAGGTTATCAGGCGCGCGTCAAGTCAGGCGAACTCGAACAGCAGCAGGCAATTGACGCCTTCTACAAATCCGTTTCATCGGGCCGGTTTGACGGTGACATCGGCTACTACTTTTCCTACACCGAAACCGGTCGCAACGTGATGCATGCTGCCAACCCCGCGCTGGTCGGCAAGGAAATGTACAATATTCAGGACCCGACCGGTGCCTTCATCATTCAGGATATGATCAAGGCAACCCGCACCGATGGCTTCTTTACCTATATGTGGCCCAAACCCGGCGAAGCCAAAGACGTGCTGTTTGAAAAGCTCTCTTTTGCCATGGTTCTGCCGTGGGGCGATATTTTTGGCACCGGCATTTACATTGATGATGTTGAAACCGCCTTTCGCAGTGCAGCCACGACCGCAATCATCATCAGTGTTGTTATCGTCGTGATTTTGGTTCTTTCCGGTTTGGCGATTGGCCGCAACATAACATCCGCCCTTGGCCAGCTATCGGGTCGAATGACCCAGATCGCCAATGGTGATCTCAAAGGTGAAATTGAAGGTCAGGATCGCGCCGACGAAGTTGGTGATATGGCGCGCACCGTTGTTGCCTTCCGCAAACAGGCGCATGAAAACCTGCAATTGCAGGACCGCCAGAAACAGATGGAAGCAGATGCCGAACAGAAACGCCGTCAGGATATCCTCGACATGGCCGGCAGTCTCGAAAGCCGCGTAAAGGGGCTGATCCGGTCCATATCAGCATCGATTGCCGATATGAAAAAGGCGACGGCAAACATGCAGTCGGCGACCGAAATGAACAGCAAGCTGTCCGGTGCGGTTGCAACCGCCACATCGCAAACATCGGGCAATGTTCAGACCGTCTCGGCCGCGACCGAGGAACTGACCGCCTCCTCCGATGAAATCGCCCAGCAGATCGCGCGTTCGGCCGATATCGCCAACCAGGCCAATGACGAAGCCACCCGCACCAATGAAACCGTGACCGGCCTTGCCGATGCGGCGCAAAAAATCGGCGACGTCGCCAAACTGATCGGTGACATCGCCGAACAGACAAACCTTCTGGCCCTGAACGCCACC